>JBIIED010000334.1:0-3393 GCA_044237995.1 Rubrivivax sp.
GATCATGCGCTTTGCCTTCGCCCTGGCACGCTCGCGGCCGCGCCGCCAGCTCACCGTCGTCACCAAGAGCAACGCGCAGCGCCATGCCATGGTGATGTGGGACCAGATTGCGGCGGAGGTCGCGCGAGACTTTCCCGACGTGAAGTGGGACAAGGAACTCGTGGACGCGATGACCGCGCGCATGGTCAACCGCCCGGCGAGCATCGACACGGTGGTGGCCACCAACCTGCACGCCGACATCCTGAGCGACCTGGCCGCGGCGCTGGCCGGCAGCCTCGGCATCGCCCCCACCGGCAACATCGATCCCGAGCGCCGCTACCCGAGCATGTTCGAGCCCATCCACGGCTCGGCCTTCGACATCATGGGCCAGGGCCTGGCCAACCCCATCGGCACCTTCTGGAGCGGCGTGATGCTGCTTGAGCACCTGGGCGAGGCCTCCGCGGCGCAGCGCCTCATGCGCACCATCGAGCGCGTCACGGCCGATGCGGCCCTGCACACGCGCGACCTGGGCGGGCGGGCCACGACGCGCGAGGTGACCGAGGCGGTACGCAGACTTCTGGGTGAAGCGTGAAGATCTGACGTTTTCAGGGGTCAAGCCGCCCGACAGGCGGCCGATGAGCCTCTCATGTCGCCGACACGTCCGGCTACCGCTGTGGGCACGCGCCCATGAGCGCCGAGGCCCTCCTCCAATCACCTTCGCGCGCGGGGCCAGCCGACCCACCCGACCTCCAGGATGTGGGCCGCCGGGCCTCGCTGGCCTCGCTGCCGCGGCTGCTGATCCTGTCGTTCCTCGGGCTGACGGCGGCCATGGCACTCGCCACCTCGCGCTACCTCGAACACAGCCAGCAGGAGCTCATCGAGTTCAAGGCACTGACCGTGGCCGAGGTGGTGGCACGGCAGGCGGCGGCGTCCCGCACCGTCTACACCGAGCACGTGGCCGCCAAGCTGCGGCGCGACGGCACGGGGGCGGCCTCCGAGGGCTACACGCACGAGCAGGGCAACGTGCCCCTTCCGGCGCAGTTCCTCAAGCTCGTCGGCCGCCAGGCCAGCGAGGATAGCGACGGACTGTACCGCTACCGACCCGTGAGCAAGTGGAACCTCGAGCCCGGACAGGGCCTGCGCGACGAATTCCAGCGCTGGGCCTGGGCCCAGCTGGAGTCGCAGGACCAGTCGGCTCCAGCGGCGGCGCTGGATTGGCGCACCGTCTGGCGCATCGAGGACGTGGCCGGTCAGCGCACGCTACGCGCGCTCACCGCGGACCCGGCCGCCAGCCCGGCCTGCGTGGCCTGCCACAACGCGCTGGAGCGGCGCACCGACACGATGGCTCGGCGGCAGGCCGACGGCGTGACACTGGGCAAGCAGTGGAAGCAGCACCAGCTGCTGGGCGCCATCGAGGTGCAGGTGCCGCTGCACGGGGTGGAATCGCTGGCCAGACACCAGCGCGAGGAGATCGTGATCGCCGTCGTCGGCCTGGCGATCGTGGGCACCCTGCTCGTAGGCGGCTTCGCCGTGGCCGGCACCAACCGGGCCCGCAGGCTCACCAACCAGCTGGTGTGGCACGCCAGCCATGACGATCTCACCGGGCTCGTGAACCGGCGCCAGTTCGAGCAGCGGCTGCAGACCCTGCTGAAGCAGGCGCGCGCCGGCGGACCGGCGCACGCGATGATGTTCCTGGACCTGGACCAGTTCAAGGTCGTCAACGACACCTGGGGACACCAGGCCGGCGACGCGCTGTTGTGCGAGCTCAGCGGCCACCTCCAGACCACGCTGCGCGCCACCGACACCCTGGCACGGCTGGGCGGCGACGAGTTCGGCGTGCTGCTGCCCACCTGCAGCCGCGAGCAGGCGATGGCCGTGGCCAAGAAGCTCGTCCAGGCCACTGGCGAGTTCCGCTTCCAGTGGCGGGGCCGCACCCTGGACATCGGCGTGAGCGTGGGCCTGGCCGAAATCAACGCCGAAAGCCAGAGCGTGGCCGACCTGATGTCGGCCGCCGACATGGCGTGCTACGCAGCCAAGGAGGGCGGCCGCAACCGGGTGCGCGCCTTCGTGGGCAGCGACGAGGAGCTGGTGCAGCGGCGCGAGGAACTCGGCATGGGCGAACGCGTGGCTTCGGCGCTGGCCGCTGGCCGCCTGTCGCTGGCGGTGCAGGCGGCGAGCGCCCTGGACGACAGCCTGCCCGTGCTGGCCTACCAGGAACTGCTGCTTCGCATCTTCGACGCCGACGGCCGGCCGATACCCACCGGCCCTGCCGTGGCGGCAGCCGAGCGCATGAACATGATGTCCACGAAGCTGGACCGCTGGGTGTTGTCCACGGCCTGTAACCACCTGGCAAGCGGACGGGTCAAGGGCGATGCACGGCACATCGTGGCAGTCAACATCTCGGCGCAGTCGCTGTGCGACGAGAGCTTCCTGCCCTTCGCGCTCGAGACGCTGGAGAGCTCCGGCATCGACCCGAGCGTGCTGTGCATCGAGATCACCGAGACAGCGGCCATTGCCAATCTCGAGCGCGCCACCGAGTTCATGCGCGCCCTGCGCGCACGCGGCTGCCTCTTCGCCCTCGACGACTTCGGCGCCGGGCTGAGCTCCTTCGGCTACCTCAAGCGTCTGCAGGTGGATTTCCTCAAGCTCGACGGCGTCTTCGTGCGCGATGTGGTGAAGGACGAGACCGACCGTTCGCTCGTGGCCACGATGGCGAGCCTGGGCCAGGCCCTGGGCATACGCACCATCGCCGAGTGGGTGGAGAACGACGCCATCCGCGACGAGGTCAAGCGCCTGGGCATCGACTACGCCCAGGGCTGGGGCATCGAGAAGCCACAGATCATCTGACAGGGGTCGACGGCGCGGGCCGCAAGGGTCGCGCACTCGCCGGGCTGGCGCTGGCACCCCTCATCTTCTTTGCGGTGCAGGTGCTGTGGAGCCTGTGGTGGCTCATGCGCCATGCGCGCGGGCCGGTGGAGGCCATGTGGGCGCGGATCACCTATCGCGGCAGCGGTGCCGCAACTTGAGCCGGTAAAGCGCCGGGTCTGTCCTGGCGCTCTTCGACGCACGAGCAAAAACGGCGCCCTGAGGCGCCGTAAGTGCTTGACTTTGCTGGTGGGCGGTGCAGGGTTCGAACCTGCGACCCCTGCCGTGTGAAGGTCGGCTCTGCGACGAACGTGCAGCAAGGGTACCGCAGAGAAGCGACAACCGGATGTAATCCATTGGATTACACTCCCCACCCATGCTTCTGACGGTTGCCGAACTGCCGGAGTACTTGCGCGCAGCGACGAAGCTCTTGGCGGACGCAGACCGCCGGGCCATCATCGACCATCTGTCGGCGCACCCCCAGGCAGGTGACTTGATCGAAGGCACCGGCGGTGTGCGCAAGCTGCGCTGGGCCCGCGACGGACGGGG
>JBIIED010000079.1:0-11594 GCA_044237995.1 Rubrivivax sp.
GTCATCAGCCGGTCGTAGCACAGCCACGACACACCGTAGGCCGGCCGGTTCGCACCCACCGTGTGGATGTCCAGCGAGTTCGGCCCGAACTCGTTGGCCACGACGAGCACGTCGGCCGGACGCGCCTGCGCGGCAGCCAGGCCCGGCAGGCCGGCGATGGCGCCCGCAGCGGCGCTGCTGGAGAGGAAGTCACGACGGTCCATTGAGATCTCCCTTGCGGTTCAGGTGGGGGTACGGTGGAGGAATCTGGTGCAGGGGTCAGGTGGCGGCATCAGGTGGCGGCTTGCGCGGCGAGGAAGGCGCGCCAGCCGCCGAAGTCGGAGATGTCGGGCGCCGCGTGCAGCGCGTGCGCCTCGCACAGGAAGCCGTGCACGTGTGTGCCGTCCTCGAGCTCGATCGAGCCCAGGCCGAGCGGCGCCGGAATCAGGGCGAGGAAGGAGCCGACGTGGGCCTGCGGCATCAACCACACCTCCACCTCGATCGAGGCACCCGGCTCGCCCTGCGCCACGCGGCGCAGCCCCGGCTTGGGCGGCGTGGTGCCCGGCAGGGCGTGCAGCCGGTAGCGCGGCGCCGTGCGCGCTGCGTGCACGAGCCTGGCCCCGCGCTCGGTGAGCTGGCCGTTGAGCGGCAACCCGCTCAGGTGGGCACCGACGACTGCAATGGGCAGGCAAGCTTCTGTGACGGGAACGCAGGCCGGCAGGTTCGTTCCGGCCGACAAGGCGAGCGCCCCATCCGCAGCGGGTCGCAGCGCCTGCTCCTGGTGGCCCGCGGCCACGCCGCGCTCCCAGCGCCCGCCCAGCTCAGCCAGGGCCACATCGCCCGCCGCCGGCCCGATCAGCGTGATGCCGAAGGGCAACCCTGTGGGCGTGCGCCCCGCCGGCAGCGCAAGCGCGCACCAGCCCAGCAGGTTGACGAAGTTCGTGTAGGTGCCCAGGGCGGCGTTCTCGCCCACTGGGTCCTGCGCCACGGCCTCGAAGGTCGGGTGGCCGGGCGCGGTGGGCACCATCAGCGCATCGACGCGCTGCCACGTCTCGCGCAGCCGCACTTGCAGTTCGCGCAGCCGGTACTGCGCACGGAAGGTGTCGGTGGCGCTCATGCCCACCGCGCGCATGACGACCCGCCGCACGGTCTCGTCCACCGCCTGCGGGTCCCGATCGAGCAGCGCCTGCAAGACGGCATGGCGCTCGGCCACCCAGGGCCCCTCGTAGAGCAGGGCCGCCACCTCGAAGAGGGCTGAAAAGTCGATCAGCACCACCTCCCAGCCCAGCGCCTGCGCGCGCGCCACGGCGGCCCGCCACGCCGGCTCGTAGCCCGCCTCGCCGCGGAAGACGGGCGCATCGGGCACGCCCACCCGCACTTCCTGCGCTGCCGCTGCCGGCCCGGCCACATGGGCGCTGTACGGGTCGCGCGGATCCTCGCCCTCGATGACGGCCAGCACCCGAGTGGCATCGGCCACCGTGTGCGCGAAGACCGAGACGCAATCGAGCGTGCGGCAAGCGGGCAGCACGCCCGCCGTGGACACCCGCCCCGGAGTCGGCTTGAGCCCCACGAGCCCGTTGAAGCCGGCCGGCACGCGTCCGGATCCCGCCGTGTCGGTGCCCAGCGCGAAGGCCACCCAGCCCCGCGCCACCGCCACCGCCGAGCCCGAGCTCGAGCCTCCGCTCACCCGCGTCGCATCGGCCACACTGGCAGGCTGCCCGTAGGGCGAGCGCGTACCGACCAGGCCAGTGGCGAACTGGTCCAGATTCGTCTTGCCCACCCACAGCGCACCGGCATCGAGCAGGCGGCGCACCACCGTGGCGTGCTCGAGCGCCGTGTGCGCAAAGGCCGGGCAGCCCGCGGTGGTGGGCTCGCCCGCGATGTCGATGTTGTCCTTGACGGCAAAGGGCACGCCCAGCAGCGGGAACCGGGTGAGTGCCTGCGCCGCGGAGCCAGCTTCAGCCACGCGAAGGCGCAGCTGTGCGAGTTGCGCCTCCCAGGCGGCGTCGCCGCACAGGTGAATCCAGACCGGGCGCCCGGCCGGCGTCGCCGCAGCCCGCACCACCTCGGCGCGAAGGGCCCGCAAGCGCACTTCGACAGCGAGCGCGCTGGCCATCGCAGTCACGCTGGCGCCATCGGTCGAATTGGCGCCATCGGCCCCATCGACCAGATCGGACCAAGCCCTCAACCAGTCGCCCACGCCCACGGGCCACGCGCCCGGGGGCACAACCTGAGAGCGCTCGTCAAAGGCGGGAGGCAGAGTGGTCATCACGACGCAATTCGGTGCACAGACTGGTATACCAGCTGGTGCAGCACAAAGCGTGCCAGCCTGCCGCCACTGTCCATCCGGGGGCGCCTCGAGCTTGAAGCCGCTCGCCTCTGCCCCAGCACGCGCACCGCGCGGCCGCACCCCCGAAAGCCCGGCTCACCTCACGAGATGACCCATCCACAGACGCTCGAACACCCCCGAGCGGCAAGAAAGCGCCCCGTCCATCCGCTCGAAGCCCATCTTCTCGGCCAGCGTGGCCGCACCCGTCGGGTGCAGCAGCGATACCCCCACGCCCAGCCGGTGCGGCTGCGGCCCCCAGCGCAGGCCGGCCGCCTCGGCCAAGGTGGGCATCACATCGGCGTGCGTGAAGCGGCGCTGCGCAAGCACGCCCGCCAGCACGCGCCCGCCGCCATCGATACGCAGCAGCGCGTGGTAGACCGTGCGCGGCGAGGCCGCAGGCGGCAAGGCCACCTCCTGCAAGGGCTTGGGCGTGAGGTGGTCCCCCATCACCCACACCACCTTTGGCCGGCCGTCTCGCTGCGCGACGAAGCGCTCCACAAGCCTGGTCACCGCTGCATCGCTGCAACGCAAGGCCGCCCGCATGCGCGCCACCCCCGTGGCCGAGACCGGGTCGTCCGGATCCTGCGCGAGCAAGTCGCCAGCGTCGTCCAGATCATCTTCCTGCTGGGCCACCCCATCACCCGCGGAGCATCCCGGGTCGTGAAAGCCGCTGGGCCCGTGCGTGTTGACCGTCAGCACGAGGCTCAGGCGGGGCGCGCCGCCCTGCCGGGGCCGGTTCATGTCGCGCCAGGCCTGCTCGACGAGTTCGCTGTCGAGCAGCCCCCAGCCCGAGGCCGGCACGGGCACGCCGATGGCCTGCCACTGCTCTCGCCCGAAGCGCCTGGCCACGCCGTGATCGGCCAGGAACTGCCCCTTGCCGGCAAAGCGCAGCGAGGCCCCGCCGTAGAAGCTTGCCTCCCAGCCTTGCGCCACGAGCAGGTCCGTCAAGCAGGTGCCACCGAGAAAGAAGCGCTGCGCGTACTCCAGTGCGTGCGTGCTCATGAGCCCGATGCGCCCCAGGGGCACGCCGCACAAGGCCGTGAAGATGCCGCCCACCGTCCAGCTCGCGCCGCTGAGGTTGTGCAGCGCGCCGAACGTCTGCGCCCGCTGTTGCAGCCGGCTCAGGTGCGGGATGTCGGAGGCCTGGGGTTCGTCCGGCCGCGCGTAGCTCTGGTCGAGCGACTCGACGAAGACGATCAGCACGTCAGGCGACTTCTCGAGAGCGCGCGCCACGCGCTGCCCGGCTGGATCCACATAGTGCCGCTCCAGCGGATCGACCCCACCGGGCTCCGGGCGGCACGGGTCTGTCACCGTGGCCGCCACCGATGCCGCAGCCCACGTGCCCAGCACCGCCCACACCGCCTGCCGGCCCCGGCGGCCCAGCCGGGCCAGGAGGCACGCCGCGATCAAGACCAGCAAAGCCAGGCCCAACCCCCAGCGCATGGCGCGCCAGGCGAAGCGAGGATCCGCGTACTCCAGCCCGCCGTGGCGCAGGTGAAAGCCGATCTGGTCGGGTGTGACAGGGCCGAAGTAGGCGCGCAGGAAGGCGGTGCCGGCGATCAGGCCGAAAACGACGATGAGCACGACCCAGGCAAGCGGCCCCAAGCGATGCGGGCGCCCCATGCGGTACTGGCGAGCGGCCCAGGATCCCAGCCGCGTGAAGGGTTGGTCCTGCACGCGTCGAGCTTCATCCAGCAGGCACTCTCGGTCGTTGCGCCTGCTTGAGGAAACGTGAATCCGGACCCTGGCACGAGCCGCAGGCAGGCTGCACGAGGCCGCCTAAAATTTCAAGTATTATTTGTAATCCACAGAGATCACGTTAAAACTTTAATGCAAGAAGCTTCGGCCACGGAACGCGGCTCAGGCACCCGGCCTCTACCCGTCCCGGAGCTCAATGCGCGTCGCCGCGAGGCGGTGGCACTGCGCCTGGACGGTCGTACGCTGGCGGAGGCCGCACAAGCCAGCCGACTGAGCGTGCCCACGGTCGTGTCCGCCTACAAGGCCTGGCAGGAAGGCGGCTGGGAAGCGGTGGACGTGCGGCCGCGCGGACGCAAGCCCGCGGGTCAGCGCCCCCTGGAGCGCCACGACGAAGAAGCGCTCCTCGCACGCTGGCGCGAGCCCGCCACCGGCCTGTGGAGCCTGCAGCGCGCGGCCACGCAGGCGCGCGCCGCTCACCCGACGCTCACCGGCCTGGCCGACTCGCAGCTTGAGGGCCTGGTCACACGCCTGTGGCAGCGCGAGGACCTCACGCCCCCCAACTCCTGGGACGCCTGGCGCCGCGTACGCACGGGGCCACTGGCGGATTGGCTCGAGCGCGAGCTGCCCGCCTTGCGCCGCGAAGCGGCCGCGCTGCGCGTGCAACTGCTGGCCCTGTCCGAACGCACGCTGCCGGGATGGCCCACGCAGCGCAACTGCCAGCTCGCCGCGCACAACGGGCGCGGCACGGCCTGGTGGCAACTCACCCCTGGCTGGCCCACCGAGACGGACTGGATCTCCTTCATGTCCGCCCTGCGCGCCCAGGCCGGCTGCCCGCTGCGGCTGCTCACCGACAACCGCTGGCTCTCGCAGCGCCCGGCACTGGCCGCGTGGCTGCGCGAGCCTTCGCACGGCGTCACCCTGCTCCACCCGCCCGAGCCTGCGCGCAACGGCACGCTGCCCCGCCCATGACAGACACGCTCCTTCCCACAGAGCCCTCCGACCCGGCCGCTGACGCGCACGCTCGCGCCACCCGCACCCACCTCCAGCAACTCGAAGCCGAAAGCATCCACATCCTGCGCGAGGTGGTGGCCGAGGCCGAGCGCCCGGTGATGCTGTACTCCATCGGCAAGGACAGCACCGTGATGCTGCACCTGGCCATGAAGGCCTTCTACCCGGCGCCGCCGCCCTTTCCGCTGCTGCACATCGATTCCACCTGGGAGTTCCAGGACATGTACGCGCTGCGCGAGGGCATCGCCCGGCGCTACGGCGTGGAAATGCTCGTGCACCACAACCCCGAGGCGGTGCGCCTTTCCATCAACCCCTTCGACCACGGTTCGCAGGTGCACACCGACCTGTGGCGCACGCAGGGCCTGAAGCAGGCGCTCGATGCGCACCGCTTCGATGCCGCCTTCGGCGGGGGCCGGCGCGACGAGGAGAAGAGCCGCGCCAAGGAGCGCATCTTCTCGTTTCGCACCGCCCAGCACCGCTGGGACCCGAAGAACCAGCGCCCCGAGCTCTGGCACCTCTACAACGCACGCAAGAACCGGGGCGAGTCGATCCGCGTGTTTCCCATCTCCAACTGGACGGAGCTGGATGTGTGGCAGTACATCCACCTCGAGAACATCCCGATCGTCCCGCTCTACTACGCGGCCCCGCGCCCGGTGGTGGAGCGCGACGGCACGCTCATCATGGTGGACGACGCGCGCATGCGGCTGTTGCCCGGCGAGGTGCCGATGATGAAGAAGGTGCGCTTTCGCACGCTCGGCTGCTACCCGCTCACGGGGGCCACCGAATCGGAGGCTGACACGCTTCCGGCCATCATCCAGGAGATGCTCCTCACGCGCACCTCCGAGCGCGCCGGCCGCGTGATCGACCACGACGCCGCCGCCTCGATGGAAAAGAAGAAGCAGGAGGGGTACTTCTGATGGCCCACGCCTCCTCGCTCATCGCCACCGACATCGAAGGCTACCTGCACGCCCACCAGCACAAGGGGCTGCTGCGCTTCATCACCTGCGGCAGCGTGGACGACGGCAAGAGCACGCTCATCGGGCGGCTGCTGTTCGAGAGCCATCTGCTCTTCGAAGACCACCTGGCCACCTTGCAGGCCGACTCGCGCAAGTGGGGCACGCAAGGCGAGGCTCTGGACTTCGCCCTGCTCGTCGATGGCCTGGCCGCCGAGCGCGAGCAGGGCATCACGATCGATGTGGCCTACCGCTTCTTCTCCACCGAGCGGCGCAAGTTCATCGTGGCCGACACGCCTGGCCACGAGCAGTACACGCGCAACATGGTCACCGGCGCTTCCACGGCGGACGCCGCCGTGCTGATGGTGGATGCGCGCAAGGGCGTGCTCACGCAGACGCGCCGCCACAGCACGCTCGTGCACCTGCTCGGTATCCGGCACGTGCTCGTGGCCATCAACAAGATGGACCTGGTGGACTACGCCCGCACCGTGCACGACCGCATCGTGGAAGACTACCGTGGCTTTGCAGCCACCCTGTCGAGCTCGCTCGGGGCGCAGGGCCTGGGCTTCGAGAGCATCACCTTCGTGCCGATGTCGGCCTTCAAGGGCGACAACGTCACCACGCCCAGCCCGGCCATGCCGTGGTACCAGGGCCCCACGCTCATGGGCTGGCTCGAGACGGTGCCGGTGGATCGCACGCGCGCGCACAACGCCCCGCTGCGCTTTCCGGTGCAGTGGGTGAACCGTCCGAACCTCGATTTCCGGGGCTTTGCCGGCACGCTGGCGGGCGGGCGCCTGGCCGTGGGCGAGCGCATCCGCGTGCAGCCCTCGGGCCGCGAGAGCACGGTCCTGCGCATCGTCACGCGTGAAGGCGACCTGCCCGAGGCCCAGGCAGGAGACGCCGTCACCCTTGTGCTGGCCGACGAGGTGGATGTCTCGCGCGGGGACATGATCTCGGCAGCCGCCTCTCCCGCCGAGGTGGCCGACCAGTTCGAGTGCACGCTCGTGTGGATGGACGACGAGCCGCTGCTGCCCGGGCGGCCCTACTGGCTCAAGATCGGCACGAACACCGTCACTGCCACCGTCACCGACATCCGCCACCAGCTCAACGTCAACACGCTCGAGCACATGGCAGCCCGGCGCCTGGAGCTCAACGCGATTGCCGTGTGCAAGCTGAGCCTGGACAGGCCCGTTGCCTTCGACGCCTACGCCGCCAACCGCGACACGGGCGGCTTCATCCTCATCGACCGCATGAGCCACCGCACGGCCGGTGCGGGCATGCTGCACTTTGCACTGCGCCGCGCGCACAACATCCACCTGCACGCGCTCGACGTGGACCAGGCCGCCCGCGCCGCCCTCAAGGGCCAGCGGCCCTGCGTGGTGTGGCTCACGGGCCTGTCGGGCTCGGGCAAGAGCACCATCGCCAACCTCGTGGAGAAGACGCTCCACGCGCGCGGGCGCCACACCTACCTGCTCGACGGCGACAACGTGCGCCACGGCCTGAACCGCGACCTCGGCTTCACTCCCGAGGACCGCGTGGAGAACATCCGCCGCGTCGCCGAGGTGGCACGCCTGATGGCCGATGCGGGCCTGATCGTGCTCACCGCCTTCATCAGCCCCTACCGCGCCGAGCGTGACATGGCGCGGGCCCTGCTGCCCGAGGGCGAGTTCATCGAGGTGCACGTGGACACGCCGCTGGAAGTGGCCGAGGCCCGCGACCCCAAGGGCCTGTACCGCAAGGCCCGTCGCGGCGAACTCAGGAACTTCACCGGCATCGACGCGCCCTACGAAGTGCCCGAGCACCCTGAGCTGCGCCTGAACACCGCCACCGGTACCCCCGAGGAGGCGGCGCAGCGCATCGTGGCGTGGCTGGAGGAGCACGGGATGCTGGGCGGCGCGGGGTGAGCGGGTGGGTGTGAGGCCAGTGGCATTCGAGGGTGCCGGCCTTTGCGACGGCAAGGTGGGCGCGTAGGTCCCACATAGCGGCAGGCCGGGTTTCGTGGCGAGTCTCGTCGCCATGAATGAGGCTCGGGAGAATGAGGGTCGGGAGCGAGCATATGGCTCCCTGGAGTGAGTCGGCCGTTCAATGGCCTACCCCCTTGCGGGGGAGGCGCCGCCCGCCCTCGAGAGCGATGGCCGGCCGTGCAGTGGCTGCCTACAGTGCCGGCATGGGTCACGACCACGGCTACAAGCTTCTGTTCTCCCACGCCGAGATGGTGCGCGATCTCCTCATCGGATTCGTAGACGAGCCCTGGGTGGCGCAACTCCGGTTCGAGACGCTGCAGCGCGTGAGCGCCAGTTACGTCAGCGACGACCTTCGCGACCGCGAGGGGGACATCATCTGGCGCGTGCGGTTCCGAGAGCGCTGGCTGTACCTGTACATCCTGCTGGAGTTCCAGTCCACGGCGGATCGCTTCATGGCCGTGCGCATGCTGGGATATGTGAGCCTGCTCTACCAGGATCTCATTCGCCAGGGCCCGAAGGTTTGGTGTCCTGATCCGGGCACGGAAGCACCCAAGGTGGCGGAGGCAACGTCATCGAGCAAGGCCTCCGTGCCGAAGCTGCCACCCGTGCTGCCGATCGTGCTCTACAACGGCCGCCCGCGCTGGCGCGCGCCCACCGAGGTGGCTGAACTGATCGAGTCTGCGCCGGGGCCTCTCGCGCGCTTCACGCCACGGCTGTCGTACCTTCTTCTGGACGAGGGCGCGGTTGACGAGTCTGCTCCTCTGGCGTTGAGGAATCTGGCTGCGGCCTTGTTCCGCCTGGACAAGAGCCTCAACCCCGATACGATGCAGGCTGTTGTGGGCAGCTTGATGCGGTGGTTGATCCACCCGGGGCAAGATTCGCTGCGCCGTGCGTTCACCGTGTACATCCTTCGCGTGCTGCTTCCCGCCCGGGCCCCCGGCGTAGAAGTGCCTGAGGTGGCTGACCTGTTGGAGTTGAGAACCATGCTGGCCGAGACTGTCCTGGACTGGAAGAAGCAGTGGCTCGAGGAAGGGAAGGCCGAAGGGAAGGCCGAAGGGAAGGCCGAGGGGAAGCTCGAGGTCTTGCATCGCCAGCTCAACCGCCGCTTTGGCCCGCTGCCCGCATGGGCGCTGGCCAGGCTGCAGGCCGCCTCTGCCGACCAACTCGATCAGTGGACCGACCGCGTGCTCGACGCCCCCTGCCTGGCGGAGGTCTTCGGCGAGCATTGAGCACTTGATGCCTCCTCCTCGGGATCACCTGCTGCAGGCAGTGGCTGCCCTGGCCCGGGAAGCAGCCGACATCGTGATGGAGGTCTACGCGCGCCCCTTCGCGGCCACGCGCACCAAGACCGATGATTCCCCCGTCACCGAGGCCGACGAGCGCGCCGAGGCGCACATCGTGCCGGCCCTGCAGGCACTGCTGCCCGGGGTGCCGGTGGTGGCAGAGGAGGCGGCGGCCGCAGGTCGCCTGCCGGACTTTGGGGCACTCCCCCCGGAACGCTTCTGGCTCGTCGACCCGCTGGACGGCACGCGCGAGTTCCTGGCCCGCAACGGCGAGTTCACGGTCAACATCGCCCTCGTCGAGGCCGGCCGCCCGGTGCTGGGCGTGGTGCTCGCCCCGGCGATGACGCGCGGTGGCGCGCTCTTCGCTGGTGCGGAGGAGCTGGGTGCCTGGCACGCCGAGGGCGCGGGCGCCTGGCAGCCGATTGCCGTGAGGAGCCCGCCCCCGCAGGGGCTCACGCTCGTGAGCAGCCGCTCCCATGGCGACGAGGCCGCCCTGCAGGGTTTCCTGGCGGGATTCCTGCGCGGGCGCCGCATCGCCGAGCAGCGCACCGCGGGCTCCTCGCTCAAGCTGTGCCTGCTGGCCTGCGGCCAGGCCGACCTCTATCCGCGCCTGGGCCGCACCATGGAGTGGGACATCGCCGCCGGCCACGCCGTGCTGGCCGCTGCGGGCGGCGAGGTGCTCACACTCGACGGAAGCCCGCTGCGCTACGGAAAGACGGGCTTCGAAAACCCGCACTTCGTGGCCCGGGGCGCGATCGAAGCTTGATCCCAGGCGTGGCGCCTCCCCGGCCCGCCAAGCGACAATCCCGCCATGCCCGACCAACCCCTGCACCCCGCCACGCTCAGCGCCCAGGCGCTGGGCTGGGTCGACGAGGCCACGCGCGCCGTGATCCCGCCGATCCACGTCTCCTCCACCTACCTGCGCGACCCCGACAACCAGTACCGCACGGGCCGCGTCTACGCCCGCGCCGACAACCCCGCCTACGACCAGGCCGAGGCACTGCTGGCCCGGCTCGAAGGCGGCGCGCAGGCGATGCTTTTCGCCTCGGGCATGGCGGCGGCCACGGCCGTGTTCCAGGCCCTCTCCCCAGGCGACCATGTGCTTGCCCCGAAGGTGATGTACTGGGCGCTGCGCAACTGGCTCGCGAACTTCGCCACCCACTGGGGTCTGGCGGTTGAGTTCATCGACATGACCGACCCCGCGGTCGTGCAGGCGGCCGTCCAGCCCGGGCGCACCAAGGTCGTCTGGGTGGAGACCCCGGCCAACCCGCTGTGGACCCTCACCGACATCGCGGCCACGGCCAAGGTGGCGCACGCCGCCGGCGCGCGGCTCGCGGTGGACTCCACCGTGGGCACCCCGGTGCTCACGCAGCCGCTCGTGCTCGGCGCGGACATCGTGATGCACGCGGCCACCAAGTACCTCAACGGCCACTCCGACCTGGTGGCAGGCGCCCTCGTCACGCGCGAGAACGACGAGTTCTGGCAGCGCGTGCGCAAGGTGCGCGCGCAGCTCGGCGGCACGCTCGGCTCCTTCGAGGCGTGGCTGCTCGTGCGCGGCATGCGCACGCTGCACGTGCGCGTGGCCGCGCAGTGCGCCAGCGCCCTGCGCATCGCCACCCACTTCGAGCGGCACCCGCTGGTGGAGGCGGTGCTCTACCCCGGGCTGCCCGCCTTCCCGGGCCACGAGGTGGCGCGCGCGCAGATGGCCGGGGGCTTTGGCGGCATGCTGTCGCTGCGCGTGAAGGCGCCAGCCGGCTCCGGGCCTGCGGGCGGCGAGGCGGCCGCGATCTCCGTGGCCGCGCACACCCAGATCTGGAAGCGCGCCACCTCGCTGGGCGGCACCGAGAGCCTCGTCGAGCACCGTGCCAGCATCGAGGGCGCCGGCACCCCCGCGCCGGCTGACCTGCTGCGCCTGTCCGTGGGCCTGGAGCACGCCGACGACCTGATCGCCGACCTGGAACATGCCCTGGCGCGCGCGCACGCGGCCTGAGCCTGAGGCCTGCGCACCTTTCCCGCCCCTTCCACTTTCCTACTGCTGAAGGCCAACCGATGGAACTGCTCGACGACATCGTCCAGGACGCCCCGGCCCTCGTGGCCATCCGCCGCGACATCCACGCGCACCCTGAGCTCGGCTTCAAGGAGCACCGCACCTCGGCCATCGTGGCCGAGCAGCTGCGCAGCTGGGGCATCGAGGTGCACACCGATCTGGCCCCGCCCGGGCTCGTGGCCGTCGTGCGCGGGCGCGATGGCGGTGCCTGCGGCCGCGCCGTGGGCCTGCGCGCCGACATGGACGCCCTGCCCATCACCGAGACCAACACCTTCGCCCACGCCAGCCGCCACCCCGGCCAGATGCACGCCTGCGGGCACGATGGCCACACCG
>JBIIED010000080.1:0-11573 GCA_044237995.1 Rubrivivax sp.
TCGCTTTCCGAAAGTTCGCGCCAAACGGAGACTTCGCAAATCGCTGGGAGCGCCGCAAGGACCCGAGCTTCCGAATGATCCGGGGCCGGAAATCGGCAGCCGCGTTCATCGTACGCACGAGACAAAGCGAGCGAGGCCACATCGTTCTCTTGGCGCTCGGCTTCGTTTCCTCGGCGTACGCGTGGAGCCTGGGCTGGCACGGCTGGGCCGTTTACTTGGCTGCCGGCAATGTTCTGGTCAACTTCTATCCGGTCGTTCTGCAGCGTTACACGCGCGGTCGCATCGAAGGGCTCCTGCGCCGTGTTTCGCGGACCGCAGCCTAACGATTCACTCAAGCGGACCAATCAGTCGCTTCGCGATTGATGTGGCCGCTTAGTTCAGACGATGGGCCTCACCCAGCACCATCTGGCCATGCCACCCTTTTCACTGCGCCCCGCTGCCTCCGAAGGCGCGGACTTCATATCCTCCGTGTATGAAGTTACTGCACGCCCACTGGTCGAGGGCATTGGAGCGCGCTGGGCGGAAGCCAAGATGCGCGAGAAACACACATGGCAATCGAACTACCCAAAGACCTGAGGGCTGAAGCCCTGGCCTCGTTGGAGCGCTACCTCGGCGAGAACTTCGAGGAGCGCGTTGGCAACATCGCAGCGAGCGCCCTCCTGACCTTCTTCATCGAGGAAGTCGGACCCGTCATCTACAACAAGGCGGTCGCCGACGTGCAGGAACGCTTGGCTGCGAGGGTCCAGGAGCTTGACCTGGAGATCCACGAAGACGAGTTCCAGTACTGGCGTCGGCAGGGTAAGGCCGGAACAAAGGCGCGCCGGTGAGGCTGCGGCCCATGTTCCGTCAAGCTCGAGAAGCCATCGTCTGTTTGAGGCACGCATGATCAAGTCCGTCGGCGGCGTTCCCGTCTTGCCAAAGCATCGGCTCTCGTGTCACTGCGGCAGCGTGATCCTGGAACTCGACCTTCCGGACGGAATAGTCAACCCACGCCGCTGTGACTGCTCGATCTGCCGCAGGAAGGGAGCGATCGTCGCGTCGGTTGCGCTCCAGGGAATCAAGGTGCTCCAGGGCCAGGAGGCGCTGAGGCTTTATCAGTTCAACACCCAGGTAGCCAAACACTACTTCTGCTCAAACTGCGGCATCTACACGCATCATCAGCGCCGAAGCTTTCCGAACCAGTACGGCTACAACGTTGGCTGCTTGGAGGGGATCAACCCCTTCCATCTCGAGCCCGTGCCGCTGAACGATGGGGTCAATCATCCTGCGGACCGCAACAGCTGAGTACTTTCAGCATCCGCATGGTGCCCCGAAACAGGCCTGACCCTACGCTCAACCGGCCACGCAACAGCGTCGGTCGGCCGGGCTACGTTTCAATCGGGTCCGGTCGTCGCACTACGTCGCACTACGTCGCACTACGCCGCATTACGCCGCACACCCGTCGCCTCACATGACGCGGCGCGATCAAAGGCAAGCGCCCGCTTCGCGTGACCGGGAACCGCGTGACTCACTCGAACCCCTTCACAGCCGAACGGAGCCTTGATTGAGGTCCGAGTTCCATGCCGGCCGCTGGCTTGTGCGCATCCTCGTGCTGATCGGCATCGCCTTTGCAGCTGACGCTGTCTCCAAACTCGTCGACCCCACACCCCCAACAGCAGGGCTCTTTCGAAGCCTGACGGACGCCGCAATCGACTTGTTTGGGCCGCGCGGCGTAGCATTCAAACCGGCCCTCTCATCATTGGGCTGTTTCTATCTTGCCCGCAGCTTTTGGCGCAGGACGTCAAAGATACCGACTGACCGCCTGTGGTGGTGAGGGTGCGGCCTGATTTGCGTGAGACCCTTCATGCCGATGTACTCTCTTCGCCCCGCTCGCCCCGACGACCTGGAACTCACCTACCGCATCACCGAGGATGCGATGCGCGCTTACGTCGAGGCTACTTGGGGACCGTGGGTCGAGGCAGACCAGCGAGCGAAGCATGCTCTGAACTATCAAGCCGAGACCCATCAGTTGGTCCTCGTCGGTTCCCAGGTGGCAGGGCTGCTTGCTGTCGAGGAGCATGCTGATCACGTCTGGCTGGTCAAGGTCTACCTCTTCGAGGCCTGGAGAAACCAGGGCATCGGGCGAAGGCTCGTCGAACAAGTCATCGCTCGAGGCCGCGAGCTCGCAAAGCCGGTACGCCTTCGCGTGCTTCGCGTCAACGAGCGCGCTCGCAGGCTCTATGAGTCGCTGGGCTTTCGGGTCGTCGAGGAGCAGCCCGAGCGCTTCATCATGGAGAGAGCCCCGAATGCGGTCTGACCTTGCGCTCGACCGGGCGGGAGCCAATGTCGTGGCGGCGCTTCCCGTTGCCGAGCGCTTGGGGCTCCACGCAACCGTCGTCACAGTCGCGTGCGACTCTGGGCTGCGCTACCTCAGCACCGATGTGTTCACGCAAAGCGATTGATTCCTCGTGGTGAGCGGTGTGAGGCTTCGCCCCTCAAGCGAGCTTCAGCGGAGCGGGATTCATGCAAGGCAGCACAAGATTGGGCCTGCCGCAGGACATACATTCCGCGGTCACATGACCTGAGCCGTCTCTTCTTCGCTCGTCACATCCCATGCTTTCAATCATCGGAGCCGTGCTTTGCACAGCCATGGGGCTCTTGGGAGTCCTCGCACCACATCGAGCCGCCAGGCTGGTGTCGATCGAGCCCGTTGGGGGTCTTGGCGTTTCGGAAATCCGGGCGACCTACGGGGGTCTCTTTGTCGCCATGGGCGTGACCTGCCTTGTGATGCAGTCTCCGGACGCCTACCTCATCGCTGGCGCATCATGGATCGGAGCTGGCCTGCTCCGGTTTCCCTCTCTTGTCCTGGATAAGGGAAGCTTTCCCAAAGCCCTTGGAGGCGCTGCTATCGAACTGACGATCGGCCTGCTCTTGTTGACTGGTGCCGCCTGAGCCCGCACCAGGCCTCGGCAACCGCCCTTCGGAAGACAAAGCGGCTGTAGCGCGATGAAGGCGCCAGACATGACCGACAATGCCGTGATGCAACCGCGTCGTCGCCTCTCAGGCGCCGCCTACTGGACCATGCTCAAGCGCGTGGTCGTCATTGCCGGCGGCATCAATGTTGGCTGGGTGGTGCTCTATGCGGCGCTCGGTTCGTTGCCGCTCGTGTTGCTGAGCGTCGTCAGCGTTGCGCTTTACGCCGCATCGCGGTGGCTGCTCGAGCAGCGCCGCAACATGCTGGCCTCGGCGCTGATCTGGATCGAGGCGATCAGCCACGCCGTGATCGGTTCGCTGCTCCTGGGGTGGGACAGCGGCTTCCATTACTTCCTGATGATGCTGTCCGTTCCACTCCTGGTCGCCGGGACGCCGCCGCGTCGTGCGCTGCCGCTGACGGGCGCGGTGCTGGTTGCCTACGCTGCGCTGTATGCCGTGTGTGCCTGGCTCGGCCCGCTGCGCCCGCTGCCGCCCCTGCAGACCGGCATCGCCATGTGGGTCAACATCGTGCTGGTGTTCGGCATGTTCTACGCGGTGGCCGCCTACTACCGTGTGCGCGTCGTCGACGCCGAACGGAAGCTGCTGCAGATGGCGACCGTCGACCCGCTGACCGGGCTCGCCAACCGCACTCAGTTCCACGTTCGCGCTGCGACCGAGTTGAGCCGGATGAAGCGAAGCGGCGAGCCGATCGCCCTGGTGCTGGCCGACGTGGACTTCTTCAAGCGGATCAACGACGAGTTCGGCCACGACGCCGGCGACAAGGTGCTGGTGCGTCTGGCCGGGTTGCTGCGTGAGGGGCTGCGCGACTGCGACGTGCTGGCGCGCTGGGGCGGCGAGGAGTTCCTGGCGCTGCTGCCGGCCTGCGACGGCCGCGCGGCGCACGAGGTGGCCGAGCGGCTTCGCCAGGCCGTGGCCGCGGTGCACATCGAGATCGGCGGCCGCGCGCTCAACGTGACGATGTCCTTCGGCATCGCCGAGGTTGATGGCGACCAAGACCTGCTGGCCGCGACGACGCGAGCCGACCGCGCGCTCTACCGCAGCAAGCACGAGGGGCGCAACCGTGTCACGGTAGACGCCGGCACCCGGGTCAGCGAGCATGGCGGCGTTGACGGACGAGAGGTGACCGGCTGATACGAGGGCCTGACCGACATGGAGCCAGCGTGAGTATTGAGGTTTTCGCACTCGACCCGAGCCACCGCGGTGCCTGGCAGCCGCTTGCCGAAGGCTACAAGGCCTTCTACAAGACGCCCACTTCGAATGACGAGTACGAGGCAGCCTGGCGCAGGCTGATGGCAGGAGCCGAGGTTCGGGGTATTGGAGCGAGCCGCAACGGCGAACTGGTAGGGATCGCACACTTCCTCTTCCACGGCAGCGCGTGGGCCGACAGGGTTTGCTACCTGCAGGACCTCTTCACCGCGCCGCAAGCGCGGGGCCAAGGAGTGGCGCGTGCGCTCATCCAGGAGGTTGCGCGCCAGGCCCGAATCGAGCGCGCTTCCCGCTACTACTGGCTGACGCAGGAGAACAATGCGGTTGCCAGGGTTCTCTACGAAAGCGTTGCCAGGTACAACGGCTTCATACGCTATGACTTCGCGCTGACCGGCGGCGCCTGACCCTGTGCCCAACCGGCGGCGCTATCGCGCTATCGCGCGGTCGCGCAAGGTGGCACACGGGCGCCCCCTCGATCGGAACAGGAACTCTCGAGATGCCTCAGCACCTGGGCCTGGTCTCTCTGCTCGTCCGTGACTACGACGAGGCGATCGCGTTCTACGTAGGAAAGCTTGGCTTTGCCCTCGTCGAAGACACCTGCCACGCGGCTCAGGACAAGAGATGGGTTGTGGTTGCACCGAAAGGCTCGAAGGACTCGGCCACCCTCTCGGCCATCCTTCTTGCCCGCGCGACGAACGATCATCAAGCCTCACGCATCGGCGACCAGACAGGAGGCCGGGTCTTCCTGTTCCTCTACACGGACGACTTCTGGCGAGACTTCACCGCGTACAAGCAACGGGGCGTCACATTCGTTCGAGAGCCGAAGACGGAGAGCTACGGAACCGTGGCGGTATTCGAGGACCTTTACGGAAACCGGTGGGATCTGGTGGAAACCCATCGTCTGGAGCCCGTATCGGTCGGAGCCCCAAACGGGACGCCTTGAGGCGGACAGAGAGCACCGCCGCACCCTGCGTGCGTGAGGACGTATTCAAAATGGCACTTGAACTTCGCAAGGCCCAGCCGCAAGACTTCGCGGCCCTGCAGCAGATGCTGGAGCTGTACCAGTACGAGCTGTCGGACATCTGGCCGCAGGAAGCCGACCCTGAGGCCAGGTACGGGTACAACCTCGAGCGCCACAGGCAGGGCGAGCGGTTTCACGCCCACGTGGCCGTGCAGGGTTCGCAGTACGCGGGCTTCGCACTGGTTGCCCCTGCAGGCGTCACGCGCAGGGAGGGCAACTGGATGGAACAGTTCTTCATCCTGAAGCGGTTCCGCCTCTGTGGTGCCGGCCATGCCCTGGCCCGGCATGTCCTGCTCAGCCATCCCGGCGCTTGGGAGGTGGGTCAAATGCCGGCAAATCTCGCTGCACAGGCCTTCTGGCGCCGCGTCATCGGGCAGTTGACCTCGGGAGATTACGTCGAGCTTCAAGTCACCGAGGGCGGGTGGCAAGGCATCGTCCAGCAGTTTCATGTGCCAGCGGCGGCAGCCACCGGCCAGGCACTTGACGCGTGAGGCACTGGATTTCATCATCCGACTCACGGGCCGAGCGCCTTTCCGGCACGTGCGTCTCAGCTCGGGCGCGAGGCTTGCGGGGCGATTGATGGAGAGTCGGTCATGAAACATCTCAAACGTCTCACCGCCCTGCAGTGCGCAATCGCTGCCAGCTGCACCCTCATGATGAGTGGCAGCCTGATGTCGCAGGGCAACGACTTGGGTTACGCGTTGGTGGCGCTCGCCTTTGTGTTCGGGGTCGGTGCGGTCGTCAAGGCCAGAGCTGCTCGTGCCGAGGCTCGAGACACCCCCAAAGACCAGCCCTGAGGGGAGGCATGTGCATCACTCGGTTCTTTCGTTCTGGTTCTCCGAGATCAAGCCCGCGCAGTGGTGGAAGGTCGACCCGGACTTCGATCAACTCATCCGCGACCGCTTTGGCGACATCCACAGCCGCGCTGGGCGAGGAGCAAAGGGCCTTCGAATCGGCCGTGATCCACGCTGCCGCTGCAGACCTTTTTCGTGAGCGCATGCCGAAGAACAACCACGACTTCGAGCTGCGACACAAGGCGATCATCGACAGGTTCGGTCGGTACCCCCACCGCAACGCCCTACTCGGGCGGACGTCCACGCCCGAAGAGCTGGCCTTCTTGAAGGAGCCGGGGGCGAGCTTCTAGCTGCCGTGTGGCCCAGGCCCTCTCGTCTGCAGACCCCGCAATGGCAACAGAGCCGGGCCGCACAAGATGCCACTGTCTCGCTTCACCTTCATCGTCAAGGCTCCGGGGTATTCGCCGCAGAGTCACCGCGCCGTCCTGTCTTCGTCTTGCTTCACGACAACTGTCGTAGGCGTCACGGACCTCGCTTCGGCGATCGTTGCGGCCAAGGAGGAGGCCCGATCGGGTGCCCAGCTCATCGAGCTGTGCGGCGGCTTCACGCCCGCCGAGGCCGATGAAGTGCGCCTTCACTTGCCAGCGGGCGTTCCGGTAGGAGCGGTTGCCTACACCGCGGAACAAGAGGCGGAGATGGCTCGCCTCTTCGCCTGAGCAGCACGTTCAGGCAGATCCTCAGCGCGGGTGGCCCGAAGCGGCCGGCAGCAGTGCCTCGAGCTCGTCCATCAATCGCTCCATGTGGCGCGCCAGCGCCTGGTAGGGCAGCGGGCTGTCCATGTCCAGGCCCGCCTCGCGCAGCAGAGGCACCGGGTGGCGCGAGCCGCCAGCGCGCAGCACGCCCAGGTAGGTGTCTCGCGCGGCCGAAGAGCCGCCGAGCAGCTGCTGCGTGAAGTGCGTGGCCGCGGCCATGCTGGTAGCGTACTGGTAGACGTAGAAGGGCTGGTGGAAGTGCGGGATGTAGGCCCACTCGGTGCACACCACGGGGTCGATGCGCATCACGCCGGCGTCCGCGCCGTGGTACTTGCGCAGCAGCTCGCAGTACTGGCGCGTCATGCGCGTGCCCGACAGGGCCTCGCCGCGCTGCACGGCATCGTGCGTGGCCAGCTCGAACTCGGCAAACATCGCCTGGCGAAAGAACGCGCCGCGGATGCGCTCGATGGCCTCGCCCAGGTAGAAGATGCGCTCTTCGCGCGTACTGGCCGTCTTCTGTACATGGTCGGCCAGCAGCAGTTCATGCGTGAACGCGGCGATCTCGGCGATGAAGAGCGGGTAGCCCGCCGTCTCGAAGGGCTGCGCGCCGTTGGCCAGCAGCGTGTGCATGCCGTGGCCCCACTCGTGCGTGTAGGTGCTGACGCTGTCGAAGGTGTCCTGGTGGTTCAGGAAGATGAGCGGCACCTGCCCGTATACGCCGCTCTGGTAGGCGCCCGAGCTCTTGCCCGGCGCCGGGTACACGTGCATGGTGCGCGCACCGAGTGCCTGGCGCAGCTGCTGCTGGTAGGCCGCGCCCAGCGGCGCCACGGAAGCCAGCGTCAGTTCGGCCGCGTCCTCGGGGCTGTAGCGGCGCGGCGGCGCCACGATGTCGGGGTAGATGTCGTGGTAGCCAAGGTCCGGGAGCTTGAGCATCCGCTGGCGCAGCTTCAGGTAGCGGTGCAGCGTGGGCAGCGCCCGGTTCGTCTCGGCCACAAGGGTGCGGTACACGCTCTCGGGGATGGCATGGCTGGCCAGGCTGGCCGCCACGGCGCTTGGGTGCTGGCGCAGCCGGGCCTGCGCCACGCCCACTTCCACGCGCTGGGCCAGCGCCGCGCCCAGGCTGCCCTGAAAGCGCGCGTAGGTCTTGAAGAAGGCCTCGAAGGCCTGCTGGCGCACCGCGCGGTCGGGGTAGGCCCGCAGGCGCTGGTAGCCGATGTTGTCCACCTGCACGGGCTTCCCCTCCACGATGAGGGTGGGCCACTCGATGTCGGTGGTCACGAGCAACGTGCGGATCTGCGTGGTCGCACCCATCGTGGGCGCCATCGCGGCCAGCGCCGTCTCGGCCTCGGGCCTGAGCTGGTGGCGCGCCAGGCGCTGCACCTCCTGGATCCGCACGCGGTGCGGGGCCAGGCCGGGCTCGGCACGCAGAAAGGCTTCCAGCCGCTCGGCGCCGATGTCGCGGATCGCGGCGTTCACCCAGGCCGTGGCACTGCCGATCTGGCCGAACACGGCGCGCGCCTGGCCACTGCGCTCCTGGTGGCGCGGGTTGCGGTTATCGGTGCTGGCCAGGGCGCTGGCGTAGGTGCCCAGCCGCCGCAGGCGCTGGTTCACCGCCGAGAGCTGGTCGAGCGCGGCGCGCAGGCTCGCGGCGTCGCGCCCGAAGCCCTCGCGCAGCGCCGCAAGCCGCGGCACCTCGGCCAGCAGGGCTTGGCGCTCGGCCTCCCAGGCCGCGTCGTCGCGAAAGAGGGTCGACAGGTCCCAGACGTAGCGCGGGTCGGTGGCGGCGCCGGCACCACTCGGCGCGGCTGCCGGCGAGGCGGTCAGCCAGACCTCGCCGTCGAGGCCCTCGGTCTCGGCGCGTGCGCTCGTGGGTGCGCACAGCGAAAGGCTCAGGGCGGCCGCCACCAGGGGCCGGGCGACAGGGGGAAGCCTCATCATGTTGGCAAGCGTCTTCATAGGGGGTCGGATTGTGCGGCGGCGCACCAGCCGACGGGCCCGTGCGGGCATCTGCGGCGCATGGGGGTCTCGCAAGTTGCTCATGTGCAAGTCCTGGACGAGAATCCGGCCCGGTTTCGACCCCGGGAGCGGCAACCACCTGCTCTTCGGCCGGATCGCGCTGGCCTTCATCCCCGTGCTGGTGGCCAAGCCCAAGCTCTCATCCTCCTGGTTGCTCCAAGCCTCTCCTCCTCCATGGCCCACCCGCACGAAGCCATCCCGACTCTGCGCGTGAGCGATGCGCCGGCCGCTGCCGCCTGGTACGCCCGGCTCGGCTTCGCGGAGGACTGGCGGCACCAGCACGCCGCTGGCCTGCCCTGGTTCATCTCCGTGAGCACGCCCGAGGGCGCCACGCTGTTCCTGACGGAGCACGCTGACGACTGCCCGCCACGCGGCAGCGTCTTCCTGGTGACACGCGACATCGCAGCCACCGAAGCGGCCTTGCAGGCGACTGCGCAGACGATGCCCTGGGGAGACCGGGAGCTCAGCGTGCTCGACCCCGACGGCAACCGGGTGCGCGTCAGCCAGCCCGCGGTGTAGGTGGCCTTGCGAACCCTCCCTGCCACGCACGGCACCCTGGAGCCACAGGTCGAGGCGCATGCGGCCGAGATATTCGGGGTGCTCTCGGATCCGGCGATTTACGAGTTTGAGAACGCACCGCCGCCTTCGGCGCAGTGGCTCGCCGAGCGCTACCGGCGCCTGGAGGCGCGCGGGCCCGCCGATGGCTCCGAGCAGTGGCTCAACTGGGTCGTGCGGCTGCCCGGCGGCGCCCTGGCGGGATACGTGCAGGCCACCGTGCTGCCCTCGGGCGAGGCCTTCGTGGCCTACGAGCTTGGCAGCGCACACTGGCGCCAGGGCATCGGCTCGAGCGCGGTGCGCGCGATGCTCCAGGAGCTGCGCACGCACTACGGCGTGCGAATCTTCTTGGCGGTGCTCAAGGCGAGGAACTTCCGCTCCGAAGCGCTGCTGCGCAGCCTGGGCTTCGAGCCGGGGGAACCTGATCAGCAGGCCCGGTACCGCGATGAGCCTGACGAGCTCGTCATGGTGCGAGAGGCGGACCGGGTAGCCTGATGGCCCACGAACTTCCCCCCCTTCCCGTCCTGCCCCTGGGCCGCTACCGCCACTACAAGGGCGGCGAGTACGAGGTTGTCGGCGTGGTGCGGCACAGCGAGTCGCTCGAGCCGATGGTGCTGTACCGACCGCTCTACAACGCGAGCGGCCACTGGGTGCGCCCCCTGGCGATGTTCCTCGAGACCGTGGAGCACGAGGGCACGAGGCAGCCTCGTTTCAGACGGGCCTGTGCGGACGCGTCGGATGCCGTCCCCGGTGCGCCCGCGGACGCGGCCCGGCGCGTGCGCGAAGCCCGGCGCTCGGGTGACCTGGAGGGCGCGCGGCGGCTCGCGCTGGCCCTCGTGGCCGAGCACCCCGGCCAGGCCGAACTGCAGTACGAGGCCGCCTGCGTGCACGACCAGCTCGGCCTGGAGGCCGAGGCGGTGCCCTTCTACGAGGCCGCGCTTGCGCTCGGCCTGCCGCCCCAGAGCCTGCGCGGCGCCTACCTGGGGCTGGGCAGCACCTACCGCACGCTCGGGCGCTACGAGCAGGCGGAGGCCACGCTGCGCGCGGGCCTGGCGCACTTTGCCGACGCCGCCGAGCTCCGGACGTTCCTCGCCATGACGCTGCACAACCGGGGCCAGTCGCGGCAGGCGGTGGAGATGCTGCTCGGTGTGGTGGCCGACACGTCCGCCGACGCCCACGTGGTTGCGTACCGCGAGGCGATCCGCTTCTATTCGCAGGATGTGGAGCGCACGTGGAGCTGAGCCTGCCCGGCGTGCGCGTGGTGCGCCTGGACGCGCCCTGGGAAGCGGCGCTGCAGCGCTTCTTCGAAGCCAACCCGCTCTACTTCCACGAAGTGCTGGGCGAGCCGCCCGCGGCCGATGCAGCGCGAGAGGAGATCCAGGATAAGCCTCCTGCGGACTTCTCCTACAGCGCGCTCTTCCTGCTGGGCTTCGTGCAGGAGGACGGCGAGCTGATGGCCATGGCAAGCGTGGTGTCGGACCTTCTGGCCCAAGGGGTGTGGCACATCGGCCTGTTCATCGTCGCCACGGATCGACACGGCACGGGCCAGGCCGCGCAGCTGCACGCGGGCCTGCAGGACTGGGCCGTGCGCCAGGGCGCGCGCTGGATGCGGCTGGGCGTGGTGCAGGGCCGCGTGCGGGCCGAGCGCTTCTGGGAGCGCCAGGGCTATGTGCAGACGCGCCTGCGCGAGGGCGTGCAGATGGGGCAGCGCACGAACACGCTGCGCGTGATGGTCAAGCCGCTCGGCGAGAACACGGTGCAGGAGTATCTTCAGCGCGTGGCGCGCGACCGGCCGGGCTGGACGTCGCCGCCCTGACCGCCCCTTCCCCCCACCTCGCAGAGCCTGCTTGCCCATGGCCTCCGACACCCACATCGACGTCCGCATCGACGACCTCTCCAGCCCCGAGGTGGTCGCGCTCGTGCACGAGCACGTGGGCGGGATGCGCGACCGCTCGCCGCCCGGGCATTCCTTCGCGCTCGCGGTCGACGGCCTGAAGCGCCCCGACGTGACCTTCTGGTCGGCCTGGCGCGGCGCCGAGTTGTGCGGCTGCGGTGCGCTCAAGGCCCTCGGGCCCGACGCGGGCGAGCTGAAGTCCATGCGCACGCGCCCAGCCTTCCTGCGCCAGGGCGTGGGCCAGGCCGTGCTCGACGAGATCGTGCGCACCGCCCGCGCGCGCGGCTACGTGAGCCTCTTCCTGGAGACCGGAACGGGCGAAGCCTTTGCGGCAGCGCACGCCCTGTACCTGCGCAACGGCT
>JBIIED010000081.1:0-11490 GCA_044237995.1 Rubrivivax sp.
ACCCGGCGCAACCGCTGGAGCACATCTGCTTCACCGTGCCCTACAACATGAGCGAGCAGCCCGCAGCCAGCATCGGCTGCGGCCACGGCGCCGACGGCCGGCCCATCGGGCTGCAGATCGCCGGGCGCCGCCACGACGACCTGGGCGTGCTGCGCCTGGCACGCGCCTGGGAGCGGCTGCGCCCGCCGCAGCGGCCCTGGCCGGCCCCGCCTGAGCCCGGCCCGGCATGACGCCATGAACTGCAGCGACCCGCGCGGCCACCGCACCGGCACCGGCTCCACGGCCGCGCGCGATGCGGCCGAGCGGGCGCTGTGGCGCATGATGTCCTTCTACGACACCCCGCTGGCGGACCTGGAAGCCGCCGAGCAGGCCGACCCCGGCTGGGCCATGCCGCACGCGATGAAGGCGGGCTTCCTGCTGAGCCTGACCGAGCCCTCGCTGGTGGGGCAGGCGGCCACGAGCCTGCAGGCCGCGCGCGAGCGCGAGCGTTCGTGCACGCCCCGCGAGCGCGCCCATCTGGAGGCCTTGACCCAGGTGCAGCAGGGGCGCTGGGCCGCCGCCTGCCGCACCTGGGACGAACTGCTCGTGGAGCACCCGCGCGACGCCCTGGCGCTGCAGTGGGCACACCTGTGGGACTTCTACCGCGGCGATGCACCCGCCCTGCGCGGCCGGCCGGCCCGGGCGCTGCCCGAGTGGGACGAGGCCGATCCGCTGTACGGCTACGTGCTCGCGCTGCATGCCTTCGGGCTGGAGGAGAGCAACCTCTACCCGCAGGCCGAGGAGGCGGGCCGGCGTGCGCTGCAGGCCAACCCGCGCGTGCCGTGGGCGGTGCACGCGGTGGCGCACGTGATGGAGATGCAGGGCCGCTTCGAGGAGGGCGCGGCCTGGCTGCGCCAGCACCAGAACGCCTGGGCCGAGGGCAACGGCTTTGCCACCCACCTGTGGTGGCACAAGGCGCTGTTTCGCCTGGAGGCGCTGGACGTGGCCGGCGCCTGGCGGCTCGTGGACAAGCACCTCAGCGGACCGGGCCTGGAGATCACGCTGCAGCGCGTGGACGCCGCGGCGCTGCTGTGGCGGCTGCACCTGCTCGGCCAGGACGTGAGCGCGCAGTGCCGCGCGCTGGTGGCGGCCTGGCCCATGGACGAGCAGGAGGCGGGCTACTACGCCTTCAACGACCTGCACGCGCTGCTGGCCCTGCTCGGGGCCGGCGACCTCGCCCGCGCCGAGCACTGGCTCGCATGCTGCGCCGCCCGTGCGCTCTCGCCGCAGGACGCCGCGCGCCAGAACCACACGATGGCCCGCGAAGTCGGCCTGCCGCTGATGCGCGGCGCGCTGGCCCTGGCCCGCGGGGATGCCGAGGGCGCCGCCCCCGTGCTCTACGGTGCGCGCAGCCTGGCGCAGCGCTTCGGTGGCAGCCACGCGCAGCGCGACCTCGTCGACCAGACGCTGCTGGCCTGCGCGGTGCGCGGCGGCGCGCAGGCGCGCGCGATCGGCCGGGCCCTGCTCAACGAGAGGCGCCTGGCCAAGCCGGAGACGCCGCTGACGCGCCACTGGACGGAGGCGCTGGCCGTGTGCGCGGCCGGGCTTCGCGGCTGAGCCGGCCCAGGCGCTGCGGTCATCCTGGTGTCAGCCCGCCACCCGAGCATGCACCCAGCGGAGACGGACTTGCACGCCCAGACGATCCCCATCGTGGCCCCCGAAGGCTGCTGCGGCACCTGCGCGGCCTCCAGGCCCGCCTGCACCCAACTGCAGCAGCCCGGCCGCGCCGACGCGCCACCCCCGCGCCTGTCGGGTGATCCGGACCGAATCGAGCTGCTGCTGGGCAGGCTCGCCCCGCAGATCGAGGCGCTCTTCGGGCACCCGGTGAGCCCGGGCATGTGGCTGGGCTCGCTGAGCCTGTCGCCCGGCGAGGCCCGCCTGGCTTTGGCACCGCACCTGGCGACCTGCCACGCCGGGCCCGCGGCCGAGCTCGCCTTCGACGCGATGCGCCAGCTGCTGCCCGACACCGACATCTACATCGGCGAGCTGCACGACTGAAGCCGGCCGTGCCCGTGTTGCACACCGAGGTGCTGATCGCCGGTGGCGGCCCGTGCGGGCTGATGGCCGCCCTGGAGCTCGGCCGTCGTGGCGTGCGCTGCCTGCTGGTGGACCGCAAGCCCTCCACCGCCTTCAACCCGCAGGCCAATGCCACGCAGGCGCGCACGATGGAGCACTTCCGCCGCCTGGGGTTCGCCGATCGGGTGCGTGCGCTCGGCCTGCCGGCCGACCACCCCACCGACGTCGCCTACCTCACGCGCTTTGCCGGGCACGAGCTGGCCCGGCTGCGCCTGCCCACGGCCGCCGCTGCGGGCAGCCTGGCCCGTACGCTGTCGGGCTCGTGGAGCGCGGCGGAGCTGCCGCACCGGGTGTCGCAGAAGTACGTCGAGGCGCTGCTGCGCGAGCAGGCGCAGGCGCAAGGCAGCTGCGAGCTGCGCTACGGCTGGGAGCTTCAGCGCTTCACTGA
This sequence comes from Rubrivivax sp., assembly GCA_044237995.1. Classification (GTDB taxonomy): domain Bacteria; phylum Pseudomonadota; class Gammaproteobacteria; order Burkholderiales; family Burkholderiaceae_C; genus Rubrivivax. The sequence goes on from JBIIED010000081.1 coordinate 2,504, forward strand.
CACGGGCCATGGCATCGAGGCGGTGGTGGCACCGGTGGCAACACCGTCGGCCCCCGGCTCGGTCGGGGCCACCGCGCTCGAGCCCCAGGTGGTGCAGGCGGCCTTCCTCCTGGCCGCTGACGGGGCGCGCTCCCCCACGCGTGCCCGCCTGGGCATCGGCTGGGAGGGCGCGACGGGATTTCGGCGCCGCTTCATGGGCGGGCGCATGCTGGCCGTGTACCTGCGAGCCCCGGACTTCTACCGCCTCAACCCCAACGAGCGGGCGTGGATGTACGTGCAGGTGCACCCGCACCAGCGCGCCTTCATCCTGTCCATCGACGGCCAGCAGGAGTTCGCCTTCCACGTGCAGCTGCCCGAGGGCGCGCCCGACGAGCCGCCCGACGAGGCAACTGCCAGGCGGCTCTTCGCGCAGGCCAGCGGCTTGTCGGCGGACATCGAGATCCTGTCGATGGCCACCTGGCTGGCCGGCCACGCGCTCGTGGCGCAGCGCTTGCGCCAGGGGCGGGTCTTCCTCGGCGGCGATGCGGCGCACCTGTTCACTCCCACGGGTGGCCTGGGCTACAACACGGCGGTCGAGGATGCGGTGAACCTGGCGTGGAAGCTGCACGCCGTGCTGCGCGGACAGGCCGGGCAGAGCCTGCTTGACAGCTACGAGACCGAACGCCTGGCCGTGGCACGGCGCAACACCGGCTATGCGCGGCGATTTGCCGACTCCATCGGCCTGCTGGAAGCGGTCGAAGAGCTCGACGACGACACGCCCGCTGGCGCCCGGGCGCGCGAGCAGCTGGCCGAGCCCCTGGAGGCTCACGCGCGGCTGGAGTTCAACATCCCCGGCGTGACCTTCGGCGCGCGCTACGACGGCTCGAGCGTCATCGTGCCCGATGGCACGGCGCCGCCGCCGGACGCAGCCAACGCCTACACGCCCAGCGCCTGCCCGGGCGGGCGCCCGCCGCATGCGTGGCTGGCCGATGGGCGATCGCTCTTCGATACCTTCGGCCCGGGCTGGACGCTGCTCGTGCTCGGCTCGGGCGAGGAGCCGGCTCGTCGCGGCGCCGGCTTCGTGGAGGCGGCGCGGGCGCTGGGCGTGGAGCTGGCGGTCGTCGCGCACGCCGAGGAGGCGCTGCGTACGCTCTACGAGGCCCCGCTGGTGCTGATCCGCCCCGATCACGTGGTGACCTGGCGCGGCGGCGACGACGCGCAGGCGCAGGCCGTGCTCGCGCGCGTGCTCGGCCGAGACCGGTCATGAAGGGGGTGGGCTTTGCGCTGGCCGCCGGCATCCTGTGGGGCCTCGTCTTCGTCGTGCCGCTGCTGCTGCCCGACTACCCGGCCACGCTCCTGTCGGTGGCGCGCTACCTCGCCTTCGGGCTCATCGCGCTGCCGCTGGCCGTGCTCGACCGGCGCGAGCTCGCGCGCCTCACGCGTGCCGACTGGCACGAGGCCCTGCGCCTGGCCCTCGTGGGCAACCTGCTGTACTACAGCTTCCTCGCGGCGGCGATCCAGCGCGCAGGCGGGGCACTGCCCACGGCCATCATCGGCACGCTGCCGGTGGTGATCGCCATCGTCTCCAATCTGCGAGGCGGGGGCCTGGGCCCGGGTGCGCGTGCCCTGCCGTGGCGTTCGCTGGCGCCCTCGCTGCTGCTGATCGCGCTGGGCATCGCCCTCGTGAACCAGGCCGAGCTGGCTGCGCTGGGCCACGAGGCCGCCCAGGCCCCGGCCCAGGACGCTGCCGTGCGCACGCGCTACGCGCTGGGCGCCCTGCTCGCCATCGGGGCGGTGGCGTGCTGGACCTGGTACCCCATCCGCAACGCCGACTGGCTGCGCCGCCACCCCGACCGCAGCCCCCGTGCCTGGGCCACCGCGCAGGGCGTGGCCACGCTGCCGCTGGCCCTGCTCGGGCTGGGGGGCCTGTGGGGCTGGCAGCTCGTCGCGCCGGGCGACTTCGCGATGCCGCTGGGCCCCGATCCGCTGCGCTTCGTGGGGCTGATGCTCGCGATGGGCCTGCTGGCCTCGTGGCTGGGCACGCTGTGCTGGAACGAGGCGAGCCAGCGCCTGCCCACCACGCTGGCAGGCCAGCTCATCGTCTTCGAGACGCTGGCGGCGCTGGCCTACGTGTTTGCGCTGCGTGGGCGCTGGCCCGAGCCCGCGGTGGCGCTGGGCATCGTGCTGCTGGTGGCGGGCGTGGCCTGGGCGGTGCGGACGGCCACGCCAGCAGCCCGCAGCGCTCAGGCCACGCGCGCAGCCTGAAGCGCCGCTTCGCGGTGCACCGCCACCTGTCGCAGCGTGCAGGCTACCCCGGCGGGCAGCCGCGCGTGCAGTGAGCGCGCCACGGCCGGGTGCAGCTGCGGCACGCGGCCGCACACGAGCACGTGCTGCGCGCCGTGGCGCTCGACGAGCAGCGTGGCCAGGCGCGCCAGCTCCGCGCCGGCGCGCTCGAGCAGGGCCTGCGCCATCGGGTCGCGATCGGCCGCGCGCGCCACCGCCAGCGCCAGGCGCCCGAAGTCGCCGCGCGAGGCCGAGCCGCCGTAGACGAAGCGCCGCGTGTGGGCCCAGTCGCGCCCGCCCAGCGCGTCCAGCAGCTCCTGCGCAAGCACCGAGCGCGCGATGAAGCCCGGCTCGTCGTCCTCGCGGCGCCACACGGCCGCCAGCGCCTCGCGCGCGATGCCGTAGCCGCTGCCCTCGTCGCCCAGGAGCCCGCCGCGACCGCCCACGCGGTGCAGCCGGCCTTGCGCGTCGCGGTGCACCGCCACCGAGCCGGTGCCGGCCACCACCACCACACCCTGGCCGGGAGCGAAGGCCACGCGCGCCAGCAAGGCGATGTCGCTGTCGAGCTCCAGCGCCTCGGGCGCGCAGCCCAGCGCCTGCTGCAGGCAATGCACCACGCACTGCGCCAGCACCGGGCCGGCCTGCGGGTCGTGGCCGGTGACGCCCGCCCACACCCGCAGCCGCGCGCGCGGTGCGGCCGCAGCCACGCCCGCGGCCACCTGCCGCAAGGCAGCCAGCACCTGCTCGCGCCCGGCCTCGTCGTGCACCTGCGTGCCGCTGAAGCCCGCGGCAAGGCCTTCGGCCAGCAGTTGTCCCCGCTCGTCGGCCAGCGCCCAGCGCGCCTCGGTCCCGCCCACGTCCAGGCCCAGGCCCAGATCCAGACCCTGGCCAAGGGGCAGGGCCGGCGCGGCGGCGTCCGGGCTCTGGCCGGCCGTGCCTGAGGGCTCGGCGTGATCGATCGGGCCTGCAGGGTCTGCCATGCAGTCAGAATAGTCGATCGCTTCGGCCCCGACCATGAACGCCCTGGAAGGCTGCATCCTCACCCCTGCCGGCTTCGTGCACGGCACCCTCTTGCATGCGGGCGGCCGGGTCGTGGCCATTCAGGGCGAGCCGCTCAGCCAGGAGCAGGCGCGTGCGCGCGTGGCCGACGGCGGCACGCACTGGGTGTTGCCCGGCTTCATCGACCTGCACGTCCACGGCGGGGCCGGGCACGACACGATGGACGGCGAGTCGGCCGTGGCGCACATCGCGCGCGCCCACGCGCGCCACGGCACGACCGCGCTGCTGGCCACGACCATGACCGCGCCGAGCCCGGACATCGAGGCCGCGCTTCACGCGCTGGCGCCCGCCTGCGCCACGCGTCCGGCGCAGGGCGCGCGCGTGCTGGGCGTGCACCTGGAGGGGCCCTTCCTGAGCCCGCAGCGGCTCGGTGCGCAGCCCGACTTCACCTGCACGGCCAGCCTCGAGCAGGTGCTCGCCTGGCATGCCATCGCACCCTTGAGGCTCGTCACGATCGCCCCCGAGGTGCCGGGTCACCTGGAGCTGATCGTGGCGCTGCGCGCGCACGGCTTCGTCGTGCAGATCGGCCACAGCGCGGGCAGCTACGAAGACGCGCTGGCCGCGCTGCAGGCAGGCGCCAGCGGCTTCACCCACCTCTTCAACGCGATGACGGGGCTGCACCAGCGTGCCCCCGGCCTCGTGGGCGCAGCGCTGGCACACGCCGAGCGCGCCGAGCTCATTGCCGACTTGCTGCACGTGCACCCGGGCGCGATCCGCGCGGCGCTGCGCGCCATTCCGGGCCTGTACTGCGTGACCGACTCCACCGCGGCCGCCGGCATGCCCGACGGCTCCTACCGGCTCGGGCGCCAGACCGTCACCAAGTGCCTGGGGGGCGTGCGCCTGGCCGACGGCACGCTGGCCGGCAGCACGCTGACGATGGACCAGGCCCTGCGCAACCTCGTGGGCCTGGGCGTGGGGTTGGCCGAGGCCTCGCGCCGCACCGCCACGATCGCCGCCGAGCACCTGGGCCTGACCGATCGCGGCCGCCTGGCCCCCGGCGCATGGGCCGACGCGGTGGTGCTCGACGAGCACCTCGTGCTGCAGGGCGTGCTGGCCGAGGGAGAGCGTGTCAGCCCCGATGGCCTAGCCAGCGGCCCCTGGCGGGCCGGCTAGCTGCCAGCCAGCCAGGGGCGCTGCCCGGAACCGCTTCTCCGGCATCGCGTGGCGACGCCTTCACCCGGGCCGTGAGATCGGCCTCGAACCGCCTGGGCCTCAGCCCAGCGCGTCGTCCAGCACCTCGATCCAGTGCCGCACGGGCGTCTCGGTGCCCGACTGCAGATGCTGGATGCACCCGACGTTGGCCGAGACGATGGTCTCGTCGGCCTGCGGGGCGAGGTGGCCGAGCTTGCGCTCGCGCAGCTGCGTGGCCAGTGCCGGCTGCAGCACGCTGTAGGTGCCGGCCGAGCCGCAGCACAGGTGGCTTTCCGAGGCCGCCAGCCGCACGTCGAAGCCAAGCTCGGCGAGCGTGCGCTCCACGCCGCCGCGCAGCTGCTGGCCATGCTGCAGCGTGCAGGGGGGGTGGAACACCAGGCGCGCGCGCGCCGAGCCCTTCGTGAGGCGGCCCAGGCGGCCTTGCAGCTTGGGCACGAGCTCAGGCAGCAGCTCGGAGACGTCGCGCGTGAGCGCACTGATGCGCCGGGCCCGCTCGGCGTAGGCCGGGTCGTGCGCAAGGGCGTGCCCGTACTCCTTGACGGTGACGCCGCAGCCCGAGGCGTTCATGACGATCGCCTCCACCGGCCCCTGGCTGTTGAGCCCGGGCTCCACCAGCGGCCACCACGCGTCGACGTTGCGCCGCATGTCCGCCAGCCCCCCTTCGTGGTCGTTGAGGTGGCTGCGGATCGCGCCGCAGCAGCCCGCCCCGTCGGCCACGAGCGTCTGGATGCCCGCGGCATCGAGCACGCGGGCGGTGGCGCTGTTGACGTTGGGCATCATCGCCGGCTGCACGCAGCCCGCGAGCATCAGCACGCGGCGCGGATGCTCGCGCGTGGGCCAGCGCCGCGCGCGCACGCCCCGCTTGGCCGCGGGCACCTTGTTCTTCAGCGTCTGGGGCAGCAGCGGCCGCACGGCCTGGCCGAGCTTCATCGCGGGCCCGAACAGGGGCGAGGTGAGGCCCTCCTTGAGGAGCCAGCGTACCGCGCGCTCGGGGGCAGGGCGCGGCACGCGTTCGTCGACGAGGCGCCGCCCGATGTCCACGAGCTGCCCGTACTGCACGCCCGAGGGGCAGGTGGTCTCGCAGTTGCGGCAGGTCAGGCAGCGGTCCAGGTGCTGCTGCGTGCTGCGCGTGACCGGCGCGCCTTCGAGCACCTGCTTGATCAGGTAGATGCGCCCGCGCGGCCCGTCGAGCTCGTCACCGAGCAGCTGGTACGTGGGGCAGGTGGCGGTGCAAAAGCCGCAGTGCACGCACTTGCGCAGGATGGCCTCGGCCTGACGGCCCTCGGGGGTGTCCTGGAACTCGGGAGCCAGCGTGGTCTGCATCGTCCGGGCGGGGTCGTGGTGGGGCGCAGGGCCGGGAGGTGGGACGCGGGAGCGGGCGCGCCTACAGGCCGCGCACGAGGCGGCCACGGTTGAACAGGCGACCCGGGTCGAAGGCCTGCCTGAGCTCGCGGTGGATGCGCGCCAGAGGCGGCGCGAGCTCTTCGAAGGCACCGCAGGCCTTGTCGCCGCGCCAGACGGTGGCATGGCCGCCCGCTGCGCGCACGGCCGCACGCACCGCCTCGGCCGGGGCGTCGGACAGGAGCCAGCGCTGGGCGCCGCCCCACTCGATGAGCGTGGAGCCCGCCAGGCCCAGCGGCGCACAGGTGGAGGGCATGCCCAGCCGCCACAGCCGGCTGCCGGCCGTTACCGCCTGCGCGGCGGTGGCGAAGTACTCGTCGGTGTGGTCGCGCAGGCCCGTCCAGAAGGCCTCGGCCAGGGCGGGCTCCACCTCTTCACCGCCCATGCGCTCGTGCGCGGCGGTCACGGCTGCCTGCGCCCCGGCCAGCCGCAGCACGAGCGTGCCCTGCCACCAGGCGCTGGCCTGCAAGGGCAGCGGCTGCCCGCCCCAGGCGTTGAGCCGCGCCAGCGCCTGCGCCTGGTCGAGCTCGAAGCGCAGCGTGCGCCGCGCCATGGGCTGGGGCAGCACCTTGAGCGACACCTCGCAGATCACGCCAAGCATCCCGAGCGACCCCGCCAGCAGCCGCGAGACGTCGTAGCCGGCGACGTTCTTCATCACCTGCCCGCCAAAGCTCAGCAGCTCGGCGCGGCCGTTGAGGAGGGTCGCACCGAGCACGTAGTCGCGCACGCTGCCCGCGCTGGCGCGCGCCGGCCCGGCCAGGCCCGTGGCCACCATGCCGCCGACCGTGCCCCCCGGGGCAAAGTGCGGCGGCTCGAAGGGCAGCCACTGTCCGGCGCGGGCGAGCTCGGCCTCGAGTTCGGCCAGTGGCGTGCCCGCGCGCACGGTGACGACGAGCTCGCTGGGCTCGTAGGCGCTGATGCCGCGCAGGCCGCCCATCTCGAGCCGCTCTTCCTCGAGATCGGCCGGCTTGTCCTCGCCGTAGAAAGTCTTGGTCCCCCCGCCGCGGATGCGCAGCGCGCGGCCCTGTGCGGCGGCCCGGCGCACCTGCTCGACGATCGCCTCCAGAGACGCATCGGCCGGGGCAGGCGCTGTGCATTCGGCCGCGACGTCGGCGGCGGGGCCCTCCATCAGAAGCGCTCCAGCTCCGGGAAGGGCAGCAGCCCCTTGCGCACGTGCATCTTTCCGTACTCGGCGCAGCGCTGCAGCGTGGGGATCACCTTGCCCGGGTTGAGCAGGCCCTGGGCGTCGAAGGCGCGCTTGAGCGCGAGCATCTGCTCGCGCTCCTCGGGCGTGAACTGCACGCACATCGAGTTGAGCTTTTCCACGCCCACGCCGTGCTCGCCCGTGACGGTGCCGCCCAGGCGCACGCTGGTCTCCAGGATGTCGGCGCCGAAGCGCTCGCAGCGCGCGAGCTGGTCGGGGTCGTTGGCATCAAAGAGGATGAGCGGATGCAGGTTGCCGTCGCCGGCGTGGAACACGTTGGCGCAGCGCAGCCCGTAGGTCTGCTCCATCTGCGCAATGGCCAGCAGGATGTCGGCGAGCTTCTTGCGCGGGATGGTCGAATCCATGCACATGTAGTCCGGGCTCAGGCGCCCGGAGGCCGGGAAGGCGTTCTTGCGCCCGCTCCAGAACTTCAGGCGCTGCGCCTCGTCGCGGCTGACCTCGATGCGCGTGGCGCCCGCCTCGCGCAGCACCTGCTCCATGCGCGCGATCTCCTCGGCCACCTCCTCGGGCGTGCCGTCACTTTCGCACAGCAGGATCGCTGCGGCCGAGAGGTCGTAGCCGGCTTGCACGAAGTCCTCCACCGCCGCCGTCATGGGCTTGTCCATCATTTCCAGGCCCGCCGGGATGATGCCCGCGGCGATCACCGCGGCCACTGCCTCGCCGGCGCGGCGCACGTCGTCGAAGCTGGCCATCACGCAGCGCGCGAGCTGCGGCTTGGGCACCAGGCGCACGGTCACCTCGGTGGTGACGGCCAGCATCCCCTCGCTGCCCACCACCACCGCCAGCAGGTCCAGGCCCGGGGCGTCCAGCGCCAGCGAGCCGAACTCCACCGGCTCGCCTTCGGCCATGAAGCCGCGCACGCGCAGCACGTTGTGAAGCGTCAGGCCGTACTTCAGGCAGTGCACGCCGCCGGAGTTCTCGGCCACGTTGCCGCCGATGGTGCAGGCGATCTGGCTGCTCGGGTCGGGGGCGTAGTACAGGCCATGCGGCGCAGCCGCTTCACTGATCGCGAGGTTGCGCACGCCGCACTGCACGACGGCCGTGCGGCTGGCGGGGTCGATGCGCAGGATCCGGTTGAAGCGGGCCAGCGAGAGCGTCACGCCTTGGGCGTGGGGCAGCGCGCCCCCCGACAGCCCGGTGCCGGCGCCACGCGCCACCACCGGCACGCCCAGCCGGTGGCAGGCCTTGAGCACGGCTGCCACCTGGGCCTCGTTTTCGGGCAGCGCCACCACGAGCGGGCGCTCGCGGTAGGCCGTCAGGCCGTCACACTCGTAGGGCGTGGTGTCCTCGGCCTGCCACAGCAGGGCGTGCGCAGGCAGCACGGGCGCCAGGGCCGCGACGACCTCGCGCTGGCGGGCCGAGCGGTCGTGGGCGGAGGCGGGCAAGGGGGCGTTCATGGGCTGCGCACTGTAGCGCTCCCTTGCCCGGGCTGCGCGCGGCAGGGCCTGTGCCCTGGGCTCACGTCTGCTTTGAGCGCGGCGCGCGGGTCGGCGTGCGCGCCGTCGAGCGCCCCTTGCGCGCGGCCGCGGGGGTCTTGCGGGCCGCCGGCGCCGGGCTCTTGGCCGCGCGCGCGGCGGCCTCGGCGAGTTGGCCGGCGGCGCTGCGCGCAGCCTCCACCGGCCCGTCCTTCATGGCCTGGGCAGCCAGCTGGGTGAACTGCTGGGTGAGCGCGCCCCACCACTGCATCGGGTCCACGACCGGCGGCGCTTCGGCTGCGGGTGCATCCGCTCCGGCAGCCGGGCCTGCAGCCGGGCCTGCAGACGGAGCGGGGCCGGCTCGCGCCGCCTCGCTGGCCGGGGTTCGGGCCTTGAGCGCCTGGCCGAGGTCAGCCACCTGCACGTTCATCGACTTGAGCGTGCTCAGCGTCATGCGCTGCACCTCCAGCGCC
>JBIIED010000335.1:0-3337 GCA_044237995.1 Rubrivivax sp.
CCTGCAGGTCGACGAGCTTCTGCTGGAGTTCCTGCACCGCCGGCAGGTTGCGGCCGAGCACGGCCGAGTAGGGCTTGCCTGAGGAGGCCTCCTTCTCCGACCACTTCAGGTTCAACGCCTGAGGCGGGAAGCTGCGGATGAAGTAATCCTGCGGCATCCCGCACTTGTCGACGACGATCTTGCGCAGTTCGCGCTCGTGCCGGCGCACCTCGTCAACCTGCGCGCGCAGGATGTTGCACAGCTTCTCGATCGTCTTGACCGTGAAGCGGATGGTCATCAGGTCGTCGCTGATTGCCTGCTGCGCACGGTCGTAGGCACCCGAGCGGTAGCCTTCCTTCTCGTAGGCCTTGCGCATCCGGTCGAAGTGGCTGCGCAGCGCCTCGAAGCGCTCGAGTGCCTGCGACTTGAGTTCCTCGAGCTTCTTGGTGAGTGCCTTGCTGCCTGCGCCGGCCTCCTCGTCCTCTTCCTCGTCGAACTCGTCGAAGTCCTCCTCGGCAACGTAGTCGTCGGCCTCATCGGTGGAGACGAAGCCGTCGACGACCTCGGAGATCGAGAGCTCGCCGGCCGCAATCTTGTCGGCCATCGCCAGGATCTCGGCGATCGTCGTGGGGGAGGCGCTGATGGCGTGCATCATCGCCTGCAGACCACCCTCGATGCGCTTGGCAATCTCGATCTCGCCTTCGCGCGTGAGCAGTTCGACCGTACCCATCTCGCGCATGTACATGCGCACGGGATCCGTGGTGCGGCCGAACTCCGAATCGACCGTGGAGAGCGCCGCCTCGGCGGCCTCCTCGGCCTCCTCCTCCGTGGCCGCGGAGGTGGTCCCGCCGGCGATCAGCAGCGTGGCGGCGTCCGGGGCCTGTTCGTAGACCGCGATGCCCATGTCGTTGAGCATCGAGATGATCGCCTCGAGGATCTCCTCGTTGACGAGCTTCTCGGGCAGGTGGTCGTTGATCTCCTGATGGGTGAGGTAGCCCCTCGTCTTGCCCATCTTGATGAGCGTCTTGAGTTCCTGCCGGCGCTTGGCGACCTCCTCCTCGGTGAGTGTGGTCTCGTCCAGGCCGAACTCGCGCATCAGCGCGCGCTCCTTGGCGCGCGAGACCTTCATGCGAAGGGGCTTGGCCTTGGACTTCGCCTCGACCTCCTCCGGCTCGGCGCCCGTGAGCACCTCGGTGTCGTCGCCGCCTTCGAACTCGCCACCCACTTCCGCGAGTTCGTCATCGACCTCCACGACCGGCGCAGCTGGCTGCGCGCCCTTGGCTGGCACCTTGCCGCCTGTCTTGGCCGTTCCCGCGGCTGCGCCGGTGGCAGCCGTCTTGGTGCCGGACTTGGGCGCGGCCTTCGAGGCACCCGAAGATGCGGCCTTGGCGGGTGCCTTGTCGACCTCCGTGGCCGGCTTCGCCGCCGGCGCCGCTGCCTTCGCGGGTGCCTTGGCCGCAGGCTTGACCGGGGTCTTCACGTCAGTCGCTCGCGACGGGCGCACTTCGGCAGCCGCAGGCTTGCCCGCGCTGGTCGAAGGCGCGCGATTCGAGGCGGCCTTCGGCGCGCTTGCGGCCGGCGACCCGGTCCGCGCAGCGTTGGAATCGGGGCGATCAGCGCCACTGGATGCGGGGGGAGTCTTCGCCTGGGTGGCGGACGCGGCAGACTTGCCGGCCGGCTTCTTAGCGGTCATGCGCTTCCTCGAAAGGGGTAGGGACGAACGGCCGTGCTCCTGCCGCAACTGCGGAGGGGGAGCAGCACGCAACATGCAAACCGCTTCGCAGCAGGCCAGAACATCGCGCGGGCAGGACGGACAAGCTCACGTGGCACTGAAACGTGCAGCCCTTGCGGTGGTGTTGGCCATCGTGTTCGTACCCTTTTCAAAGGGCGGCCGGGTCCGGAGGTGCTGCTGCCACTCTTGCCGTTGCAGCGGATGGATTATACCGCAGGCCGCCCTCGGCGGCACCCGATCGGATCAGTTTCGGCCGAGAACGCGCCAGGCGTCCCGGCGGTCTGCGGCGGAGCGCGCACGGGCGACTACCGAGCGCAGGGTCACGGCATCGGCCTGTGGTGACACCTCGCTGCCGTCAACGAGGCTGCATGCCGCAGCGGAGAAGGTCTCACCAGCCATCATCGCGCGCAGCGCGGGCCAGGCCTGAGGGCCCTCATGCGCGCACGTGCGGTCGAGCCACCGTGCTGCCTCACCGTGCCAGTCTGCCAGCCCGGCAAGCCATCCCTGCTCCTCGTGCGACAGCTCGCTCCAGAGGGCCGAATCCAAGAGCAGGATGTGCAGCACGTGATCGTGCGGGGCCCGCACGGTCGCACGCGCCGAGGCTCTCCGGGGCGCAGGTGGCCGACCCGGGCCGCCAGACGGGCCGCCAGACGGGCCTTCCCGCGCCGGTCGCGTCCCCCGGGTCTGGCCCCACAGGCGGGCCAGGTCGTCGACGGACATCCGGGAGGCCTGCGCCAGATCGTCCAGGATCTGGCGCCTGAAGGCGCCGTCCGGCAAGGCCTGCCACAGCGGTTGTGCCTGGGACAGCATCCTCGAGCGGCCTTCGACCGTATCGAGCTCGCAAGCGGCAGCGGCCTGTTCGACGAGCTGGCGCGACAGCGGCCTGGCTGCGCGCAGCTGTTCTTCGAAGGCCGCGGCCCCGAAGGTGCGCACGAAGCTGTCGGGATCATGTTCGTCGGGCAGGAACAGGAAGCGAAACGTCCGCAGATCCGTGACGTGCGGCAAGGCGGCCTCGAGCGCGCGTGCCGCGGCGCGCCGGCCCGCCGCATCCCCGTCGAAGCTGAACACGACGTGGTCTGTGAAGCGCAGCAGCTTGCGCACGTGCTCGGGCGTGCAGGCGGTGCCGAGGGTGGCCACGGCATGGCCGAAGCCCAACTGCGCCAGGGCCACGACGTCCATGTAGCCCTCCACGACGAGCGCGTGGTTGCGCTCGCGGATGGCGGTGCGCGCCTCGAACAGGCCGTAGAGCTCGCGGCCCTTGACGAAGACCGGGGTTTCCGGCGAGTTCAGGTACTTCGGTTCGCCGGTATCGATCACGCGACCGCCGAAGCCGATCACCTCGCCCTTGACGGACCGGATCGGGAACATGACTCTGTCGCGGAAGCGGTCGTAGCGCCGCGCCTCGGCTCCCTCGTCGCCCTGGGCGATCACGAGGCCGGCCTCGATCAGGAGCGGGTCGTCGTAGGCGGGGAAGGCGCTGGCCAGGCTGCGCCAGCCTTCGGGCGCATAGCCCAGGCCGAATAGCTTGGCGATGCGCCCGTCCAGACCACGGCGCTTGAGGTAATCGATGGCGCGGGGACTGCTGCGCAGGCGCTCCCGGTAGTGCTCGGCGGCCTGCTCCAGCGC
>JBIIED010000082.1:0-11403 GCA_044237995.1 Rubrivivax sp.
GCTGGTGGGCGCGGTGATGCTGCAGCGCCCCGAGCTCTTCGGCGCCGTGGTGTGCTCGGTGCCGCTGCTGGACATGCGGCGCTACCACCGCCTGCTGGCCGGGGCGAGCTGGATGGCCGAGTACGGGGACCCCGACAAGCCCGAGGAGTGGGCCTTCATCTCGCGCTACAGCCCCTACCAGAACGTGCGTGCGGGCTCCAGGCTGCCCTCGGTGCTCTTCACCACCAGCACGCGCGACGACCGCGTGCACCCGGGCCATGCACGCAAGATGGCCGCCCGCATGCTCGAGCAGGGGCACGCCGCGCTCTACTTCGAGAACATGGAGGGTGGCCACGGCGGCGCGGCCGACAACGCACAGCGCGCCGACCTGCTGGCCCTGGAGTTCGCCTTCCTGTGGCAGGAGCTCGGCGCGCGGCGCGCGCGCATCCCGGCCGAGCCGACGCGTCCGGCCGCGCGTTGACCGCCGGGGCGGGGCGGGCGCAGGGCGCCTGCGCCAGCTTGCCGGGAAGCCTCAGCCGGCGAGCAGCCGGCGAATCATGGCGTCCATCTCGGCGGCGGTTTCCTGGGGCCGCTCCATCGGGAAGAGATGGGTGCCCTCGACGATCCGCATCCGGGACGGGTCATCCGTGCCGACGACCTTGCGCGTCATGGCCAGGCCCACCTGCCGGAGTTCCTGCGAATCGGCCGCGCCGATGAAGCCCGCCTGGCAACTCAGCGGGTGGCGCTTCAGCAGGCGGTCCAGGTTGTGCGGCAGCGTGTTGTAGATCGCCGTCTCGACCTCGCGGTCGAAGGCCAGCACCCGGCGCGTGCGCCCATCGGGGCCGAGCTCCTCGCGCGTGCCGAGCTGCACGTAGTCCTCCAGCACCGCGGGGTGCCAGCGCGCGAAGGCGCGCTTGTGGAGGAAGTGCTCGCGCACGGCCTGCAGATCCGGCCAGTGCTGGCGGCGCTTGCGGCTGATGCGACCGGGTGAGACCGAGCCCACGAGCTGCGTGAGCTTCACCACCTCCAGCGTTCGCGCGCGCCAGCCCCCCAGCAGCGGAGAGTCCAGCAGCAGCAGGCCGTTGACGGGGCGCCCGCCCAGTTCCGGGTGGCGCGCCGCGCACATCACGCTGAGGAAGCCGCCCAGCGAGTGACCGGCCAGCACGACGGGACCCGGATGGGCGCCGGCGTGCGGCGCCGCGAAGTCGGCCAGCTGCTGCACGAGGTGGCGCCAGTTGCTCGTCACCGGGTAGCGCGGGTCGTGGCCGAATCGCTCCAGCGCCTTGACGGTGTAGCCCCGCGCACGCAGCGAGCGAAAGAGCACGCCGTAGGTCGACGCGGGAAAGCTGTTGGCGTGGGAGAAGACGATGAGCGGCATGGGGGCGGCAAAGCCAGCGAAGACAGGCGCGTCGACGGCGTCCGGCCGCGGCCCGCGGGGCGTGCACGGCCCCGGTCGGAGCCGGGTCAGCGCAGCAATTGCACCGTCGCGTTTCCCAGCCAGCCCTGCAGCATAGCCCCGCCGGGCCAGGCCGGCCCGCTGCGGCGCCCCTGGACCAGATCGTCCGCCCATGCGGCTGCCAGGCTGCGCAGGACCGAGACGATCGCCGTGTCGGGCCACAGCCGCCCGCAGGCCATGAAGGCGAGCCAGTCGGTGTCCTCGCCTTCGGCGTCCATGTGCGTCGAGCGCTCGCCGAAGACCACCCCGGCGAACTCCTCGCCGCCGGCCGCCCGCGCCGCCTCGGTCATGCGACGCAGCGCCGGGTGCGCGTTGTGGCGGGCGTTGCAGCCGTCGGACTTCGCCGCCAGCGACAGCACCGGACGCTCGCCGCGCGCAGAGAGCTGCACCAGCGCGGGCTCGAAGGCGCGGCCGGCCACGGGGTCGAGCAGCACCGCACCGGCCAGGCGCGCCGGCACAACCTCGGCCAGGCGGGCGCCTGCCACCACGGCGAAGTGCGCGCCGGCCGAAAAGCCCGCCACGACGATGCGATCGGGCAGTTCAGCGCCATCGGGCAGCTTGAGCCGGCCGGATGCCAGGGCATCGGCCAGGTCGTGCGCCAGGGCCGGGTTGCCGCCAGCCACCGAGGTGTTGAGGCACAGGGTGGCCAGGCCCGCGCGGGCGATCGCCACAGCCGTGCCGCGCAGGTGGTGGCACTGGCGCATGAAGCCATGCTGCAGGGTGACGAGCCCGCGTGGCGCCCCGGCCGAAGGGTGAGGGGTGTGCCACTCGGCCGACACGCGGGCCGCACCGAGCACGAAGGTGTCCGCATGGCGCGAAGGTGCCGGTGGCGTGGCGGGCGTGGCGCTGGCTGCGCCATCGGGCTGAGCATCGCCTGGCGGGCTGGAAGTTCCTGGCGTGCCTGGCGTGCCTGGCGTGCTTGGCGCGCCAGGAGGGCTCGCACATCCGGCCAGCACCCCAGCCAGCACGGCCGCGATCAGCGTCGCCAGCAGCCGCCCGGCCACTCGCATCCGGGCCTCAGCGCGCACGCGCCGCTTCCTGCTCCTGCAGCAGCCGCCACATCACCTTGCCCGAGCCGCTCTTGGGCAGCGACTCCACGAACTCGACCATCCGGGGAATCTTGTAGGCGGCCATGTGCGCGCGCGCCCACTCGATCACGTCCTCGGGGCGTGCCGAGCCGCGGGCCTCGGCGCGCAGCACCACCAGTGCCTTGACCGTCTCCCCGCGGTAGCCATCCGGCGCGGCAATCACGCAGGCCTCCAGCACCAGCGGGCACTTGAAGAGCAGCAGCTCCACCTCGCTGGGCCACACCTTGTAGCCGCTGGCGTTGATCATGCGCTTGAGCCGATCGGTGATGAAGAAGTAGCCCTCCTCGTCCATGCGGCCGAGGTCGCCGGTGCGAAAGAAGCGGTGCCCGTCGAGCTCGATGAAGGCGGCTGCCGTGGCTTCGGGGTGGCCCCAGTAGCCCTGGAACACCATCGGTCCGCGCGTCACGATCTCGCCGACCTCGCCTGCGGGCAGCTCCCGGAGAGACTCGGGGTCCACCACGCGGGAGTCCACGCCGAAGATCGGCATGCCCAGGCACTGCAGCTTCGCGCGCTCGGGCGGATTGGCGTGGCTCGGCGCGGCCGTCTCGGTCAGGCCGTAGCCCTCGGCGAAGGTCAGGCCGAACTCCTGCTGCAGCCGCTCGGCCACGGCCTGCGGCATCGCCGCGCCGCCGCCCGAGAGGTAGCGCAGGCTCGAGAGGTCGAAGCTGCGCCAGTTGGGGCTGCCGAAGAGGTCGATGATCATCGTCGGGATGCAGGTCCAGTGCGTCACGCGGTGGCGCGAGATGAGGCGCCCGGCGAGCTCGCGGTCCCATCGGGGCAGGATCACCACCGTCATGCCGCTCCAGGCCGGCGCGAGCACGCCGTACATGAAGCCCGTGATGTGGAACATCGGCACCACGCCCAGGCTCACGCTCTCGGCGCCGGCATGCCCCCACAGCGCACCGCCCACGACGTTGGGCATCAATGTGCGGTGCGTGTGCAGGCAGCCCTTGGGCAGGCCGGTGGTGCCCGAGGTATAGGGCAGCAGCGCGAGGTCGTCGGGGCAGGCCTCGTGCGGCCCGGGCTGCAGCTCGGCCGCCAGCGCCTCCTTCCATCGCACGAAGCGCGGATCGGGGGCGTCCGAGCCCGGGGAGCCGGGCGCGGACTGCGCCACGGGCAGCGGCGGGTCCGACAGCAGCCAGTCGAGGATGGGCGCGGCAGGGGCTTCACCCGGGTCGATCTCCTGCGGCATCGCATCGGCGTAGCGCGTGACGAGAACGTGCTGCAGGCGCTGCGCCGACTGCAGCCCGGCATCGGCCTGCGCAACGATGCCGGCCAGATCGGCCGACGTGATCACCACCCGCGCGCCGGGGTCGACGATGTAGTGACCGAACTCCTCGGCGCGGTTCATCGGGTTGACGGGCACCACCACCGCATCGGCGCGCAAGATGGCGTGGACGGCCACGACGTATTGCGGGCAGTTCTGCAGGAACACAGGCACCCGGTCACCCTTGCGCACGCCGTGCGCCTGCAGCCAGCCCGCCAGCGCCAGCGCCTGCGCGTGCAGCTCGCGCCAGGTGAGCGCGCGGCCGAAGTAGACATAGGCGGCCTTGTCCGGGTAGCGCGTGGCCGCCACCTCGAGGTTGAACCACAGCGTGGTGTCGGGCACCTCGAGCGTGCGCGGCAGGCGAGCCGGCCAGTGGGCGTGATGGGGTCGGTCGGTCATGGGTTCTCGGTCAGGGCCACAGGGGCATGTGCGGGCACGCCCCGCGCCGCGCACGGGCGTGGGCGTGGGCGTTGGAGCCCATGGTCGACCACAGGGCGAGGATGTGTCAATCCGAGCCGAACCCAGGCCGGCCCCCGGCTGCGCCCGTAGGATGGGTGGCAGCCTGGCGCGGGCAGGTCATCGGGCCGTGCCGGATCCAGGCGGATCGACGAGCCACAGGAGAGTCCGATGTCCCCCCGTACCCCCGCCCTGGACGCCCTGCAGGGCGTGCGCGTGATCGAGCTCGGGCAGCTCATCGCCGGACCCTTTGCGGGCAAGACCCTCGCCGATTTCGGCGCCGATGTAATCAAGGTCGAGCCTGTCGAGGGCGGCGACCCGCTGCGCACCTGGCGGCTGCTGCGCGAGGGCACCTCGGTGTGGTGGGAAGTGCAATCGCGCAACAAGCGCTCCGTGGCGCTGGACCTTCGCACCCCCGAGGGCCAGGAGGCGGTGCAGGCCCTCGTGACACAGGCCGATGTGCTGATCGAGAACTTCAAGCCCGGCACGCTCGAGGCCTGGGGCCTGGGCTGGGAGGTGCTGCACGCGCTGAACCCGGGCCTCGTGATGCTGCGCATCTCCGGCTTCGGGCAGACGGGCCCTTACCGCGGCAAGCCAGGATTCGGCGTGCTCGGCGAAGCCATGGGGGGCCTGCGCCACCTCACGGGCGAGCCGGGCCGGGTGCCGGTGCGCGTGGGTGTGTCCATCGGCGACACGCTCGCGGCGCTGCACGGCGTGATCGGTGTGCTGCTGGCGCTGCGCCACCGGGAGGTCAACGGCGGGTTCGGGCAGGTCGTCGACGTGGCGCTCTACGAGAGCGTCTTCAACGTCATGGAAAGCCTCCTGCCCGAGTACGACGCCTTCGGGGCCGTGCGCGGCGCGGCAGGCAGCGCCCTGCCCGGCATCGCGCCGAGCAACGCCTACCGCTGCGCGGGTGACGCATGGGTGCTCGTGGCCGGCAACGGCGACAGCATCTTCAAGCGGCTGATGAAGGCCATCGGCCGAGCCGACCTGGCCGACGACCCGGCCCTGGCGCGCAACGACGGGCGGGTGGGCCGCGTGAGCGAGATCGACACGGCCATCGGCGAGTGGACGGCCGAGCGGGCGATCGAGGAGGTGATCGGCACGCTCGAGGCCGCGGGTGTGCCGGTGGGGCGCATCTACACCGTGGCCGACATCGCCCGGGACCCGCAGTACCTGGCACGCGAGATGATCGTGCAGACCCAGGACGCGCAGGGTCGGCCGCTGAAGGTGCCGGGCATCGTGCCCAAGCTCTCGGCCACGCCAGGGCGGCTGCGCACGCCGGCGCCGCGGCTGGGCGAGCACACCCGCAGCGTGCTGGGCGCGCTGGGAGCGCTAGACGCGCTCGGCAAGCCGACGCAACCAGGCAACCCGCCCGCCGCGGAAGACCTCAGCGCCAGCGGGGGATAACCGCGCACAATGCCCGCTCAGCGCGTGCAGCTTCACACAGGGGGACGTGCAGATGGGCTTCTGGCCATCGGTTGCCGACGTCATCCGCTGGGAGGTGAAGCTGCTGCGCGCCCACCGCAAGCTCGCCCTGGCCTTCGCCGGCCTCGTGCTCGTGCCGGCGCTGTACGCCTGGATCTACCTCTTCGCGATGTGGGATCCTGCCTCGCACACGCGGGATCTGCCGGCTGGCCTCGTGAGCCTGGACGAGGGTGCGCGCTACCGCGACCGCGAGCTGAACCTGGGCCGTCAGGTGCTCGGGCAGATCGAGCAGCACGGGCAGTTCTCGTTTCGCCGCTATGACGATCCCGAGCTGGCGCGCCACGAGGTGCGCACGGGCCGACTCGCCTTCGTACTCGAAATCCCGGCCGACTTCAGCCGCCGAGCGCTGCCCGGCGAGCTGGCAGGTGCGGCCAAGCTCACGATCTACACGAGCGAGGGCAACAACTTCGCCAGCGCGGAGTTTGCGCGCCGCTTCGCGCCCGAAGTGGCGCGGCGCGTCAACACGATGCTCTCCGAGGCGCGCTGGGATCTGGTGCTCTCGCGCGCCAGCGGCTCGCAGCGCACCCTGGAGGACCTGCGGACGGCATTGACCGAGCTCTACCGGGGCGCCGACGAACTGCACACCGGGCTCGTGCGCGCACGCGAAGGCAGCCAGCAGCTCGCCGGCACCAGCGTGAGCGCGCTCGACGGGGCCACTCGCCTGCGTGCCGCCTCGGCGCAACTGGCCGAGGGCACGCTGCAGCTCGGCGGCGGCGTGCGGCAGGTCGGATCCTCGCTGCGGGCGCTGGAGGCCAGGCGCCCGCCGGAGGCCGAGCTGGCAGCCCTGCGCCTGGGCTTGCAGGCTCAGGTCGACGGGCAGCGCGAACTGCTGCGCGGCCTGGAGAGCCTGCTCGATGGCACGCGAGAGCTCGAGGGCGGCCTGGGCCAGTTTCGCGTGGCGGCAGACGACGTGCCGCTCTTCGGTGGCCGCCTGGTCGAGGGTCTGGCCCCGATCACGCAAGGAGCGCAGCAACTCGGCGCGGGGATCGACCAGGCGCGCGCCGGCCAGGCGCGGCTGCTGCAGGGCGCGGTACGGCTGCAAGAGGGCGTGGGCGCGCTGGCCGACGGCTCGCAGCGCGCTGGCCAGGCCGTCTCGGCGCTGACCGGCCGGCTGCCGGAGGATGGCCGGGTGGAGAGCCTGGGCGAAGGCGCACGCGATCTGGTGCGCGGCCACGACGCTCTGCTGGCCGGGCTGCAGCAGTTCGGGGGCGGCACGCAGTCGCTGCAGGTCGGGCTGGCCCGGCTGGGTGACGGTGCCGGGCGGCTCGAGACGGGGCTGGAACTGGTGCGCCGCTCCTTGCCGCAGGAGGTGGACCGCCCCGAGGGCAGCGCACAGGGCCTGGCGCAGTCGGTCGAGCCGGTGGTCGAGGTGGTGGCCCCGGTGCCCAACCAGGGCAGCGCGCTCACGCCCAACTTCGTGCCGCTGGCGCTTTGGGTGGGCGCGGTGATGGTGGCCTTCATCGTCCACCTGCGCCGCATCCCGGAGCCGCTGGCGCACCATCCGAGGCTTGCGCTGGCGGTGGGCAAGCTCGCGCTGCCGCTGTCGGTGGTGCTGATGCAGGCCCTGGTGATGCTCGTCATGCTGGCGTGGCTGCTGCGCGTGCCGCTGCCGCAACTGGGCCTGTTCTCGCTGCTGCTGGCCACCACATCGGTGGCCTTCCTCGCGCTCGTGTGGGCGCTGGTGCGGCTGCTGGGTGACATCGGCAAGGTGGTGGCCGTGCTGCTACTCATCGTGCAGGTGTCAGCCGCCGGCGCCCTGCTGCCGATCCAGCTCAGCGACCAGGCCTTCCAGGCCGTGCACCCCTACCTGCCGCTGACCTGGGTGGTGCAGGCCTTCCGGGCGAGCCTGTTCGGCGCCTTCGACGGCGCCTTCTGGCCCGCCTATGGTGTGGTCGCGGCCATCGCAGCGGTCAGCCTGGTTGTCGGCACCGTGGCCGGCCGCTGGCGCGCCGTGCCGGTGCAGGAGTGGCGCCCGCCGCTGGACATGGACTGAGCGACCGCTGTCAGACCACCACCGGCTCGGGCTCCAGGCGAATGCCAAAACGCCCGTAGACGCTCTCCTGGATGGCGCGCGCAAGGGTCACCACCTCGCCGCCCGTGGCCGCGCCGCGGTTGACGAGCACGAGCGCCTGCTTCTCGTAAACAGCCGCGCCGCCCACCCCCTTGCCCTTCCAGCCGCAGGCGTCGATCAGCCAGCCCGCGGCGAGCTTCACGCTGCCGTCGGGCATCGGGTAGTGCACGAGCTCGGGATTGCGGTCGATGATGTCGCGGCACTGCTCGGCGCTCACCACCGGGTTCTTGAAGAAGCTGCCCACATTGCCGATGCGAGCCGGGTCGGGCAGCTTGGCGCGGCGGATGGCGCACACCCACTCGAAGATCGTGGCCGCGTCGGGCTCGGCCAGGCCCGTCTCCTCGATGCGTCGCTGCAGGTCGAGGTAGCCGAGCACCGGCTGCCAGGGGCGCGGCAGACGCAGCCGCACGTGCGTGATCACGCTCTTGCCGGCCAGGTGCCGCTTGAAGACGCTGTCGCGGTAGCCGAAGTGGCAGGCCTCCCGGTCGAGGGTGACGGTGCGGCCGGTGACGAGGTCCACCGCGTCGAGCGATTCGAACCGATCGGCCAGCTCGACGCCGTAGGCGCCGATGTTCTGAACCGGCGCGGCCCCGACGCTTCCCGGGATGAGCGCCAGGTTTTCCAGGCCCGGCCAGCCCTGCGCGAGCGACCAGGCCACGGCCTCGTGCCAGTTCTCGCCGGCGCCGAACTCGACGATCCAGGCGTCTTCTCGCGCTTGCACGAGCCGCCGCCCCGCCACCTCGACCTTCATCACCGGCCCGGGCGGGTCGCGCGTGAAGACGACGTTGCTGCCGCCGCCGAGGATGAACTTCGAGGCCAGGCCGAGCACGGGGTCGTCTACAACGCGGCGCACGTCGGCCGCGCTGCGCACCCGCACGAGCTGCGCCGCCACCGCCGGCAGGCCGAAGGTGTTGAGCCCACGCAGGTTCACGCGGGCCTCGACGGGCAGCACGGCGGGATCGGTCATGCCAGAATTCTCGCCTCGATTGGCCCGCATCCCGGGCCGCCCCGCGCCCCAGCGCGAATTGCGAGCCGCCCCACCGAGCCATGCCGAGCTTCGACGCCGTCCTCGAACCCGATCTGGTCGAGCTGCGCAATTCCGTCGACCAGGCCACCAAGGAGGTGGCCAACCGCTTCGACTTCAAGGGCACGAGCGCGCGCCTGGAGCTCGCCGACAAGGGCAAGTCGCGCGAACTCACCCTCTACGGGGACACCGACTTCCAGATCGGCCAGGTGCGCGAGGTGCTCGTGGCCAAGCTCGCCAAGCGCGGCGTGGACGTGCGCTTCCTGGACTTCTCCGCGCGCATCGAGAAGATCGGCGGCGACAAGGTGAAGCAGGCGGTATCGGTCAAGACGGGCATCGACTCCGACAACGCCAAGGCCATCCAGGCCGCCATCAAGCAGAGCAAGCTCAAGGTGCAGGCCCAGATCCAGGGCGATGTCGTGCGCGTGAGCGGCGCCAAGCGCGATGACCTGCAACTCGCCATCCGGCAGCTGCGCGCCACGATGACCGAGCTGCCGCTGTCGTTCACGAACTTCCGGGACTGAAGGGGCCGGCAGGGCCTTCAGCGGGACTTCAGCGGGTCTTCGGTGCGGCTTCAGCGCTCCGTGTGCGGCCGCCCCGCCAGCAGGAAGGCCACCACCGAGGCCGCTCCGAGCACGGCCAGCACGAGCAGCACCTCGCGGTAGCCAGGCACCGCCAGCAGCAGCCAGGCCAGCATCACCGGCGCGGCCGCACGCGCCACGAGCCCGACGCTGGCCACCGCCCCGCCGATGCGGCCGATGTGGGCGCGCCCGAAGTACAGCGGCACGATGCCCCCACGCACGATCGTGAAGGTGCCCGCGCTCAGGCCGTAGACCACCGCGAAGGCGAGCCAGCCCGCCAGACTCGAGCCGAAAGCCAGCAGCGCCAGGGAAAGCGCCAGGCCCGCGAGCACCACCGTGCCCACCTGCCGCAGCGCCCACCTCTGCCCGAAGACGACCATCAGCACCCGCCCGGCCACCTGCGACGGGCCGATCCACACCAGCACCGCCAGCGCCTGCGCCTCGCTCGCCCCGCGCGCGGCAAACAGCGGGATCATGTGCGCCCACAGGCCTGCCATCACGAAGGCATCCAGCGTGAAGGCCAGCGTCAGCAGCCAGAAGGCGCGCGTGCGAAGCGCCTCGTGCAGCGTCGCGTCGGCCACGGCATCGTCGGCCGGCGGCGCGTGGCCCGTGGCCGGGCCCCTGAGGGCCCAGGCATTGAGCGGCGTGATCACGACGAGAAAGAGCGCGGCGGTGGCCCACAGCGCCGCGCGCCACCCGAGCGACCCGATCAGCCACGCGAAGGCGGGAAAGGACAGGGTGCTCGCAAAGCCCGCCACCAGCGTGAGCGTGGTGATGCCCTGCCGGTAGCGCGTGGGGTAGCGCCGCGTGAGGATGGCAAAGGCTGGCTCGTACAGCACCATCGCCATCGAGGCGCCGAGCAGCATCCACGCCACGTACAGCTGCCACGGTGCGCGCACGGCCGCCCACAGGGCAAAGCCCAGCGCCGCCAGCAGCGAGCCGACCGTCATCAGCCAGCGGCCGCGGCCGCGGTCGATGGCCGACCCGGCCGCGTAGGTGCACAGGCCCGCCACGGCCAGCCCGAGGGTGAACGCACCCATGAGCACCGGCTTGCTCCAGCCCAGCTCGGCCGTCATCGGCAGCACGAAGGAGGTGAAGCCGTAGTAGAGCGCGGCCCAGGCGAGGATCTGGGCCACCGAGAGCGCGGCCACCGTGCCCCCGAAGCCCGGGCCGGCGGGTGTACCGGGAGCGAGGTGGGTGGCGTCTCCCCCGGGTGCGGTCATCCGTCGATTATCCGCGCGGCCTGTGCCGCCAGGGGCCATGCTACAAACCCGACTCCGACAGCCCGAAGGCCCGCCTGCGCCGGCGCCAGACCTGCACACCATGGACCTGAACTTCACCGCGGAAGAGCTCGACTTCCGCCGCACCATCCGCAGCTGGGTGGCCGAGAACCTGCCGCCCGAGCTCAGCCACAAGGTGCACCACGCCATGCGCCTGACGCGCGAGGACATGCAGCGCTGGGCGAAGATCCTCGGCCGCCAGGGCTGGCTGGGCTGGGGCTGGCCCAAGGAATTCGGCGGTCCGGGCTGGAACGCCGTGCAGCGCCACCTCTTCGAGGAGGAGTGCGCACTCGCCGGCGCCCCGCGCGTCGTGCCCTTCGGCCCGGTCATGGTGGCCCCGGTCATCATGGCTTTCGGTACGCCCGCGCAGCAGCAGCGCTTCCTGCCCGGCATCGCCAGCGGCGAGGTCTGGTGGAGCCAGGGCTACAGCGAGCCCGGCTCAGGCTCGGATCTGGCCTCCCTCAAGACCCGCGCCGAGCGCCGGGGCGACTACTACGTGGTCAACGGCCAGAAGACCTGGACCACCCTGGGCCAGTTCGGCGAGTGGATCTTCTGCCTCGTGCGCACGAGCAGCGAGGGCAAGCCGCAGACGGGCATCAGCTTCCTGCTCATCGACATGAAGAGCCCGGGCATCACGGTGCGGCCCATCATCACGCTGGACGGCGAGCACGAGGTCAACGAGGTCTGGTTCGACAACGTCGAGGTGCCGGCCG
>JBIIED010000083.1:0-11371 GCA_044237995.1 Rubrivivax sp.
CGGCACCAGCCGGGGCGGCCGTAGTCGTTCCACGCGAAGTCGACGATGCCCAGCGCACCGCCTGTGCCGGTGGCGAACACGGCGCCGTCGCGCACGAAGTAGAGGGCATCGGGAAAGACGTGCACGTTCACCCGCGGGGCGGCCAGCCCGATGGCGGCCAGCGCCTCGCGTGCCTCCCGGCGCGCATCCTCGGTGCGGGCCGCCACCTCCACCACGGCGTGCGGCGCGAGCTCGCGCGCCAGCGTCAGCCCGATCTCGCGGTGCGTCGTGTCCCACCCGATCCAGATCGCGCGCGCGGGCTCGAAATCCCCCGGGATCCGCCAGGCGGCGGCGTCAGCGCCCGGCAGTGCGTTGCCGCCGGGGGTGGGGCGGCCGGGTGTGGAGCCGCCGGTCGCACGCGGCTCGTCTGCCGCGCGCGTGGCCGCTACAGGCAGGGCCAACCAGGCGGCCGCCAGCGCGCCTGCGCCGGCCAGCCAGCGTCGTCGGCCGGCCGGCGCCGGGCCAGCAGGCGAGCCGGTGTGCGGTCCAAAGTGTGGGCGCCTGGGCCCGCGGGCAGAATCCTCGTCCATCCCCTCAGCCTACGACAAGCTCCGACATGACCGTTCTTCTGCGCAAGCCTGCCGCCTCCTGCATCCCGGTTCATCTGGTGGACCGGGCGGGGTTTTCCGACACCGCCGGCCGGGCAACGCCCGCCACGCGGCGCTGGCTGGCCAGCGTGGGCTTCGAGGGTGCGCCCGATACGCACGCACTCGTGCCGGGGCCGCAGGGCGAGTTGCTCGGTGTGTGGGCTGGCGTGCGCGGCGCGGACCATCCCTACGCCCTGGCGGCCCTGCCGCGCGCGCTGCCGGCCGGGCGCTACCGGCTCGGCGAGGCGGGCCTGGCAGCCGACCCCTACGCGGCGGCCCTGTCCTGGAGGCTCGGCAGCTACGCCTTCAGCCGCTACAAGGCGCCGCGCCGCGCCAGCGCCGAGCTCGTGCTGGCGCCCGGCGCGCAGGCCCGCCGCGCGCTCGTCGTGGCCGACGCCCTGTGCCAGGTGCGTGACCTCGTCAACACGCCGGCCGAGCACATGGGCCCGCAGGAGCTCGCACAGGCGGTGCGCGAGGCTGCGCTCGCGCACGGCGCGACGTTTCGCGAGATCGTGGGCGAGCGGCTGCTCAAGGCGGGCTTTCCGGCCATCCACGCGGTGGGCCGGGCCGCGGCGCGCGCGCCGCGGCTGATCGAGCTCAACTGGGGCAACCCGAAGCACCCGAAGGTGGTCCTCGTGGGCAAGGGCGTGTGCTTCGACACCGGCGGTCTGGACCTCAAGGCGGCCGACGGCATGCGCCTCATGAAGAAGGACATGGGCGGGGCGGCCAACGCCCTGGGCCTGGCCACGCTCGTGATGGCCCTGGGCCTGCCGGTGCGGCTGCAGCTGCTCATCCCGGCGGTGGAGAACGCCGTGTCGGGCAACGCCTACCGGCCCGGCGACGTGATCCGCACGCGCGCCGGCGTGCACATCGAGATCGGCAACACCGACGCCGAAGGGCGCGTGATCCTGTGCGACGCGCTGGCCTACGGGGCCGAGGGCCGACCCGCGCTGATGATCGACATGGCCACGCTCACGGGCGCAGCGCGCGTGGCGCTCGGGCCGCAGCTGCCGGCGCTCTTCAGCCGCGACACGACGCTGGCGCGCGAGCTCGTCGATCGGGGCCTGGCGCTGCACGATCCCATGTGGCACCTGCCGCTTTGGGACGGCTACCACCCCAACATCGAAAGCGAGATCGCCGACATCGTCAACACCGGCAAGAACACGATGGCCGGGGCCATCACCGCCGCGCTCTTCCTGCAGGATTTCGTGCCCGCCAGCGTGCCGTGGCTGCACCTGGATCTCTTTGCCTGGAACGACACGGCCCGGCCGGGGCGCCCGGTGGGTGGGGAGGCGCAGACGCTGCGTACGCTGCTGGAGTGGTTGCAGGCGCGCTTCGGCGGCTCAGCCTGAACCCGGGCCTGAGGCCTTTCGTCGGCCAGCCCGTTGCGCTCATGGCAGCCTCGAGCGTGAACTGCCTCACGCTCGGCCGAACTCCCTGCTGGCTGCGATCCCCCTGAAACGGGGGAGTTGCTCCACCATCGAGTACGTCGTGCATTCTGGGTGAGCCCGATTGCCCGTTGGCAGGCGACATCCTGCGCGCTGGGGAGCGCGGTGTCGCCAGTTTCCATACCGGAGTTCAGCATGCAGAAGGTTTCTCGGTCGGCTTCGGCAGGTCGACCTGGTTTGATCGGTGCCGTCTTGCTGATCGCCTGCGCGTTGCTGACACAGGGGCCTGTGCAGGCCAAGAAGGGCGGAACGCCCGTTCCAGCGGCGCCGGGCGACATGCAGGACCAGATCCTGTCCCCGGACCTGCGTGCGCTTCTCGGCCAAGGCCCGCTGTCCTCGACACTGAGCGACGCGGTGGACCAGACCTTCTCGGCGGACGTGCAGGGGCAGAAGTACGTCAAGCTCATCGTGTCGGCCCACCTGCCCAATGACCCGGAACTGACGGCCCTGCGGACCTGGGTGACCAATTGGGGCAATGGCGGCAAGGGCTCGGTGCACTACCGGTACGTGAGCTTCCAGGGGCTGGCGGTGGCGGTGCCGCTGAACCGCGTGAAACAGCTCGCGCAGCAGCCGGGGGTCAGGTACATCGCGCCGAACCGGTTCGTGAGCGGCTCGGCGCTGAGCTACCAGTCGCTGGCCACCACCACCGGGCGAGCCGAGGCAGGGGCGGCCAACACGGGCCTTACCGGTGCCGGCGTGGGCATCGCGGTGCTCGACTCCGGCATCGACTTCCGCCACGCGAGCCTGCCGGACTTCTCCAACACCACCACCGGGCGCAAGGTGGCGGGGCGGGTGGACTTCGTGGCCTTGCGCAAGGCGCGGCCGGAAGGCGGGTGGGCCGTGAAGGTGGACTACTCCACCACCGCCAAGGCGCAGATTGACGTCGGCACGAACTTCGCCACGCCCACGGCGCTGGCCCCGAAGAACGCGGCGTCGGCCTCGCAACCCACCAACCCTGATCCGCATGGACATGGCACGCACGTGGCGGCCGCAGCAGCGGGCACGAGTGCGGTGCCGGGCGTGGACGCCGCAGGGCTTGCGCCTGGCGTCAGGCTCTACGACGTGCGCGTGCTCGACGAGAACGGCCGGGGCGAGCTCGCCGACGTGCTGGCGGGCATCGACTGGGTGATGCTGCGGGCACGCCACCCGTCGTTCAACATCCGGGTGATGAACCTGAGCCTGGGGATGAACTCGCTCGACTCCTTCCTGGTGGACCCGCTGGCGCGCGCCGCTCGGGGCGCCGTGGCGGCGGGCATCACCGTGGTGGCGGCTGCCGGCAACGTCGGCAAGGACCTGCTCGGCAACCCTCTGTATGGCACCGTCACGTCGCCCGGGCATGAGCCGTCGGTCATCACCGTCGGGGCATCCAACATGCGCTACACCGCGCGGCGCGGCGACGACGCGGTGGCCGGCTTCAGCTCCAAGGGGCCCACGCGTGGCCGGGTGTACACCACTCTGAACAAGGCGTGGGTGGACAACCTGCTCAAGCCGGACCTCGTGGCCCCGGGCAACCGCGTGGTGGCGGCACTCGGCTCGGACAACACCGACCTCGCCACGGGCTGGAATCGGCTGGCGCGCGACAACCCGGGCCTGCCCACCGAAGCGGCGCAACAGGGTGCCACGCAGGCCACCACGCGAGAGCTGATGGCACTCAGCGGCACCTCCGTGGCCGCTCCGGTGGTGGCCGGCGCGGTGGCGCTGATGCTCGAAGCCAACCCAGGGCTCACCCCGCCGCTGATCAAGGCCATCTTGCAGTACACCGCCACACCGATCGCGGGTGCCAACGTGCTGCAGCAGGGCACGGGGCAGCTGAACGTGCAAGGCGCGCTGGCACTGGCGCGGGCGCTTCGCACCGACTTGCGCACGGCCATCGAGGCCGGCACGATCAAGGCGGGTGACTCGATGCTGGCCGCCGGTGCCATGCTGCCGGCCCTGGCGAGCGCGACAATCGCCGGTGCCTCTCAGCCGACGGCGCGCATGGCTACGGTGGGCGGCTCGCACCTGGCGCGGGGTGATGCGCTCTTCACGAAGTTCCAGCCCGCCTGGGACCACCGCCTCACCTGGGTGCGCGGCGTGCTCATCCGGAACAACATTACCTGGCGTGCAGCCAACACCTCGCAGAAGATCCCCGCCAACACGGTGCCCGCTTCGACGATGGGTGTGGGCGGCACGAACGTGACGATGATCGGCGCGGGCGTGAAGGTGCTGGACAAGCTGCGCGACAGTGCGGGCGGGGCGGTGCGGATGCTCCTTGGCACCCCCGTGCCCCAGTTGATGGCGTGGGCCGATGCTGGCGTGGGCGCCACGCTCACCACCGGGATGGGGTTTCGAAGCGACGGCACTCACTTCGTGGATAACCTGAGCCTGGCGCAGGGCGTGATCCTGGCGGAGGGCACGATTCGGTCCGAAGGCGTCATCCTCGCCGAGGGGGTGATCCTGGCGGAGGGCGTGATCCTGGCGGAGGGGGTGATCCTTGCTGAAGGGGTGATCCTGGCGGAGGGGGTGATCCTGGCTGAGGGGGTCATCCTCGCAGAAGGGGTGATCCTCGCCGAGTCGATTCTCGGTGAGCCGTGATCCGGTTACGCGCCACGTTCATGCACGGCGGGAGACCCCACTCCCGAGCAGTGCTGGCTTGAAGGGGCTTGAAGGGGCTTGAAGGGGGTCTTGCGCGGCGCCGGGGGTTTCCGGTAAAGTTTGCCGACCGCGCGGTCGGTTAATTCCTGTCGCCCACCAGCGGCAGCCCGCTGCTCGGGTCCGGACGTCGCTCCCGGCCCGTGAACAGGAGACGCCCCCATGTCCGAAGCCACCATCCTCGTCTCGGGCGAAGCCCCGGTTCGCGTGCTCACGCTGAACCGTCCGGCCTCGCTCAACGCCTTCACCGCCCAGATGCACGGCCTGCTGCTGCCGGCCCTGGAGGAGGCGGCGGCCGATGCGGCCGTGCGCGCCGTGATCCTCACGGGTGCCGGGCGGGGCTTTTGTGCCGGTCAGGACCTCTCCGACCCCTCCATGGTGGGTTCGGGCGGCCCGCCCGACGTGGGCGCCGTGGTGGACCGTTTCTACCGCCCGCTGGCCACGCGCGTGCGCACGATGCCGGTGCCCGTGATTGCCGCCGTCAACGGCGTGGCAGCCGGGGCGGGTGCCAACCTCGCGCTGTGCTGCGACTTCGTGCTCGCCGCGCGCAGCGCCAGCTTCATCCAGGCCTTCAGCAAGATCGGCCTCGTGCCCGACTGCGGCGGCACGTGGCTGCTGCCGCGCCTGGTGGGGCGCGCGCGTGCCATCGGCCTGGCGATGTCGGGCGACAAGCTCCCGGCCGAGGAGGCCGAGCGCATCGGCCTGATCTGGCGCGCCGTGGACGACGCCTCGCTCCTGGACGAAGCGATGAAGCTCGCCACGCGTCTGGCGGCCATGCCCAGCCGGGCGCTGGCCGAGACGCGCCGTGCGATCGACACCTCGATGACGATGGAGTTCGGCGATGCGTTGCGCCTGGAGGCGCGTACGCAGGGCGAGCTCGGCCGCGCGCACGACTTCGCCGAGGGCGTGTCGGCCTTCCTGACCAAGCGCAGCCCGACCTTCAAGGACCGCTGAGATGACGACCCCGCAGGAAGTGGCCGAGGCCACGCGCGAGGCCATGTGGCGCGACGACCATGCCTCGCACTGGCTCGGCATGGAGGTGGTGGCCGTGGGCCCGGGCAGCGCCACCACGCGCATGACGGTGCGCCGCGAGATGCTCAACGGCCACGCGATCGCGCACGGCGGGCTCGTCACGACGCTGGCCGACAGCGCCTTCGCCTTCGCCTGCAACGCCTACAACGAGATCACGGTGGCCTCGGGCTTCGACGTGAACCTGCTGGCAGCCGCGCGGCTGGGTGATGTGCTGACGGCGCAGGCGGTGGAGGTGAGCAAGTCCGGCCGCACGGGCGTGTACGACATCACCGTGACGAACCAGCACGGCGAGCGCATCGCGGTCTTTCGCGGGCGCTCCTACACGATGAAGGGCAAGCCGCTCGTCGAGGGGCTGCCCATGGGCAAGCAGCCGATGCGCGCCGCCTGAGAGGAGACGTTTCCGATGCCCGTCAAGCAACCCGCCCCCGGCGACCTCGAGCCGATCGAGCGCGCCAGCCGCGACGAGCTGCAGGCGCTGCAGCTCAAGCGCCTGCAGTGGACGCTGCAGCACGCCTACGACAACGTGCCGCACTACCGGCAGGCCTTCGATGCACGCGGCGTCCACCCGTCTGACTGCCAGACGCTGGCGGACCTGTCGAGGTTCCCGTTCACCAGCAAGGCCGAGCTGCGCCAGAACTATCCCTTCGGGCTGTTCGCCGTGCCGCGCGAGAGGGTGGTGCGCGTGCACGCTTCCTCCGGCACCACGGGCAAGCCCACGGTGGTGGGGTACACGCAGGGCGACATCGACCGCTGGGCCGACCTCGTGGCGCGCAGCATCCGCGCCGCCGGCGGCCGGCCGGGCGACATGGTGCACGTGGCCTACGGCTACGGCCTGTTCACCGGCGGGCTGGGCGCGCACTACGGCGCCGAGAGGCTCGGCTGCACGGTGGTGCCGGTGAGCGGCGGGCAGACCGAAAAGCAGGTGCAGCTGATCGAGGATTTCCGCCCCGACATCATCATGGTCACGCCCAGCTACATGCAGGTGATCGTCGAGGAGTTCCGCCGCCAGGGCAAGGACCCTTCGGCGATGTCGGTGCAGGTGGGCATCTTCGGTGCCGAACCCTGGACGGAGGAGATGCGCCGCGACATCGAGCGCTCGGCGGGCATCGACGCGGTGGACATCTATGGCCTGTCGGAAGTGATGGGCCCGGGCGTGGCCAGCGAGTGCGTGGAGACCAAGGACGGCCCGGTCATCTGGGAAGACCATTTCTACCCGGAGATCATCGACCCGCACACGGGCGAGGTGCTGCCCGACGGCAGCGAGGGCGAGCTCGTCTTCACGACGCTCACCAAGGAGGCACTGCCCGTCATCCGCTACCGCACGCGCGACCTCACCAGGCTGCTGCCGCCCACGGCGCGCAGCATGCGGCGCATGGGCAAGATCGTCGGGCGCAGCGACGACATGCTGATCATCCGCGGGGTAAACCTCTTCCCGACTCAGGTGGAGGAGCTGGTTCTGCAGCAGGGGCAGCTGTCCGGGCACTACCAGCTCGTGGTCACGCGCGAGGGGTTGCTCGACGAGGTGCTGGTGCGATGCGAGGTGCAGCCGGCTTTCCTGGCCTCCGATCGCGCTGCGATCGCACGTGAGTTGCAGCACCGAATCAAGACGCTGTGCGGAGTCAGCACGCGCGTGGAGGTGCTCGACCCCAACGGCATCGAGCGCTCGCAGGGCAAGGCTCGGCGGGTGATTGACCAGCGGCCGAGGTGATGAGGCTGCGCATGTTGTCTCTTGCGCTTCGCGTCAGCGGGGGCCTGGGCGCCGGGCCGGGCGGGCGGTCGGCCCGAAGGGCCGACTGCGCTGCGAAGCTCGCGCCGGGGTCGCGCCGCCGAACTCGCTTCGCTCACTGCGTTCGCTACGCTCAGACAAGCGGCGGCGAGTCAGAAGGGAAGCGCGCTTCGCGCGCCGACCCCGACGCTGCGCTTCTCGCCGCCCTTCACGGCCCGGCGCCCAGGCCCCCGCTGCCGCGAGGACCCGGGCATTCCATCGCCATTCGCCCGGCGGGCGCGGTGCCGGGTCAGGCTTGTGCAGGCGTGCCGCATTGCTGGCGCGGCGGATGGGGAGGCCGGTTGGCGCACGTGGGGGTCGCCGAGGAGCGCAGGGTTTCGGGCCCGCGCGCGCAGCGCGCGTCCACTTCTGACTCGCCGCCGTTTGTTCGAGCGCAGCGAACCGCAGGTGAGCGAAGCGAGTTCGGCGGCTGGGCCCGAAGCCCGAGCACCGCAGGGCAGTCGGCCCGCAGGGCCGACCGACCCCGTCGGGCGCCAACCGGCCTCCCCATCCGCCGTGAGGCCGCCCCCGACCTGCTCAGCCAAACACCCCCCCGATCAGCACACGCAACCCGTCTCACCCCCAAGCAAGAGACAAACCCCACCCCACCCCTCTGACCCCAGGAGCCCCCATGTACACCCAAGCCCTGGATCTCGCCCCCAAGGAGGAGCAGCGCAACGTTCGCTCCCTCGAAGAGGTCGAGCTCATGCGCCGCTTCGACGCCAAGATCGATGCGGGCGACTACATCGAGCCCAAGGACTGGATGCCCGAGCATTACCGCCGCACGCTCGTGCGCCAGATCAGCCAGCACGCGCACTCCGAGATCGTGGGCATGCTGCCCGAGGGCAACTGGGTGACGCGTGCGCCCACGCTCAAGCGTAAGACGATCCTGCTGGCCAAGATCCAGGACGAGGCCGGGCACGGCCTGTACCTGTACTCCGCCGCCGAAACCCTCGGCACCAGCCGCGACGAGTTGCTCGCCGCGCTGCACAGTGGCAAGGCCAAGTACAGCTCGATCTTCAACTACCCCACGCTCACCTGGGCCGACGTGGGCGTGATCGGCTGGCTCGTGGATGGCGCGGCCATCATGAACCAGGTGCCCCTCACGCGCTGCTCCTACGCGCCCTACGCGCGCGCCATGGTGCGCATCTGCCGCGAGGAGAGCTTCCACCAGCGCCAGGGCTTCGATGCGCTGAACACGATGATGCGCGAAGGCACGCCCGAGCAGCGTGCCATGGTGCAGGACGCCACCGACCGCTGGTGGTGGCCCAGCCTCATGATGTTCGGCCCGCCCGACGCCGAGAGCGTGCACGGTACGCAGAACACGCGCTGGGGCATCAAGCGCATCAGCAACGACGACCTGCGCCAGAAGTTCATCGACGCCACCGCCGAGCAGGCCAAGGTGCTGGGCGTGACGCTGCCCGACCCCGAGCTCAAGTGGAACGAGACGCGCGGGCACCACGACTTCGGCCCCATCGACTGGGCCGAGTTCTGGCGCGTGGTGGGCGGCGACGGCCCGTGCAACCAGGAGCGCCTGGCCGCGCGCGTGAAGGCATGGGACGACGGTGCCTGGGTGCGCGAGGCCGCGCTCGCGCACGCCCGCAAGCAAGCCACGAAGCAGGAGGCCGCATGACGAGCAACACCGGCAACACTTCAGGGGCCGGCGGCTCCTCCGCCACCCCGGGCAGCAGCGACGAATGGCCGCTGTGGGAAGTCTTCGTGCGGCCCAGGTCGGGCCTGGAGCACAAGCACTGCGGCAGCCTGCACGCGCCCGATGCACCGATGGCCATCCAGCTCGCGCGCGAGGTCTACGCGCGCCGCCAGGAGGGCACCAGCATCTGGGTGCTGCCCTCCAACCAGATCACCGCCTCCGACCCCGGCGACAAGGACATGTACTTCGACCCGATGGAAGACAAGGTCTACCGCCACCCGACGTTCTACGTGCTGCCCGAAGCCGTGAACCACATGTGAGGCGAGGATGACCGCGGCATCGATCACCCTCAAGCCCGGGGCGCACGCACAGGTGGTGCTGCGCCTGGCCGACACCTGCCTCATCCACGCCCAGCGCCTGGCCGAGTGGTGCGGGCACGGCCCGATCCTGGAAGAGGACATTGCACTGACGAACCTCTCGCTGGACGTGCTCGGGCAGGCGCGTGCGCTGTTCACGCACGTGGGCACGCTCGACGGCCAGGGCCTGGACGAAGACCAGATCGCCTTCCTGCGCGAGGAGCGCGGCTACCTCAACCTCACGCTCGTGGAGCAGCCGATGCGCCGCAGCAGCGCGCATTCGCCAGGGGGCGACTTTGCCGACACGGTCGTGCGCAACCTGCTGCTGGCGGTGTGGCTCAAGCTGCACTGGCGGCACCTGCAGGCCTCCACCGATGCGGAACTCGCCGCCATCGCCGGCAAGGCGCTCAAGGAGGCGCGCTACCACGTCGAGCACTCGGCGCAGTGGGTGCTGCGGCTGGGCGACGGCACCGATGAATCGGCCGCGCGCGTGCGCGCCGCGCTGGCGCGCGCCTGGCCCTACACGGCCGAGATGTTCGTGGACGACGCCTGCGACGAGTGGGCGCAGGCCCACGGCGTGGCACCGCGGCGCAGCGCGCTGCGGCAGGGCTGGCTGGAAGAGGTCGGCGCCGTGCTCGAGGCCGCAGGCCTGGAGATGCCCAAGGCGTCGGCTTTCGTTTCCACCGGCAGCCGCGGCGTGCACAGCGAACACATGGGCTTCATCCTGGCCGAGATGCAGCACCTGCAGCGTGCCTACCCCGGCGGTCGCTGGTAGTGGCGCGCGTGGATGTCCGGCCTTCCAGGCTCGCCCGAAGAGGAGCACGACTCGATGTGTGGCGCTGAAGTCATCGACCGGCATGCCGCCGCCTGGCGCGTGCTCGACGGCGTACCCGACCCCGAGGTGCCGGTACTCTCGGTGCGCGACCTCGGCATCGTGCGCGAGGTGCGTGTCGACGCCAACGTGCCCGGCGGGCTCGAGGTGGTGCTCACCCCCACCTATTCGGGCTGCCCGGCCACCGAGGTGATCTCCGATAGCGTGCGCGAGGCCATCGACGCCGCGGGCCTGGGCCCCGTGCGCGTGAGCCTGCAGCGCGCGCCGGCCTGGACCACCGACTGGATCAGCGAGGACGGCCGGCGCAAGCTGCGCGAGTACGGCATCGCGCCTCCCGGGCCGGTGCCAGCCGATGCCGCGGCGCCGCTCAGATTCATGCCGCGCCGGCCGGGTGCCGGCTCGAGCGTGGCGTGCCCGCGCTGCGGCAGCGCGCACACCGAGCGCCTCTCGGCCTTCGGCTCCACCGCCTGCAAGGCGATGTACCGATGCCTGTCCTGCCGCGAGCCCTTCGAGCACTTCAAGCCGATCTGAGCGAGCCTGCCGATGACCTCCCTGCATTTCCACAGGCTGCGCGTGCGCGATGTGCAGCCCGACACCGAAGACTCGGTGGTCGTCTCCTTCGACGTGCCGCCCGAGCTGTCCGAGACCTTCCGCTTCGAGCCGGGCCAGTACCTGACGCTGCGCCAGGACGTGGCCGGGCAGGACCTGCGCCGCTCCTACTCGATCTGCGCCGCCGCGGGCCACGCGCCGCGCGTGGGCGTGCGGCGCGTGCCGGGCGGCGCCTTCTCGAGCTGGCTGCATGCCGGGCTCAAGCCCGGCGACTCGATCGAGTGCCTGCCGCCGCAGGGGCGCTTCGGCCACGCGGCGGCCGCTGCGGCTGCGCCCCGGCACGTGCTGGCCATCGCCGGGGGCAGCGGCATCACGCCGATCCTGTCGATCGTGCGCACGCTGCTGGAGAAGTCGCCCGACACGCGCGTGACGCTGCTCTACGGCAACCGCAGCCAGGCCTCCACGATGTTCAAGGAGGAGC
>JBIIED010000336.1:0-3312 GCA_044237995.1 Rubrivivax sp.
GCCGCACGGGCGCAATCCGTGCCGCGCGTGCCCTTCCTCGTGGAGGGCGAGCACGTGGGCTCGGTGGCGAGCGCCCACGTGCCGAGGCTGGCAGCCTGGCGGCAGTGGATCGCCGCGGACGCCTCGGGCGGTGAACCGCCCGCGCAGGTGCAGCTGCACGCGCCGCGCGCCACGCGCGACGCGGCTCTTGCCACGATGAACGCGGCGCTGCGCGAAGAAGGCCTCATCCGCGCCTGGCGCGACGAGCCCTTCTCGCTCTTTGATCCTGCCGACGGCCGCGTGCTCGCCACCTTCGAGCGCGCCTCGACACGCTTTTGGGGCACGCTCACGCTCGGGGCGCATGCCAATGGCTTTGTTGCCGACGCAACGGGCCGGCCGACGCATCTGTGGATCGCGCGGCGCGCCTGGAACAAGGCCACCGACCCCGGTTGCCTGGACAACCTCATCGGTGGGGGCGTGCCGCACGGGCAGACGCCCCTGGAAACGGTGGTGCGCGAAGGCTGGGAGGAAGCAGGCCTGGCGCCCGCGCAGATGCAGCGCCTGACCACCGGACGCGTGATCGAGCTCGACCGCGACGTGCCCGAGGGCCGGCAGTTCGAGCGGCTGCACGTCTACGACCTCGAGCTCGACGCGGGCGTGGTGCCCGCCAACCAGGACGGCGAGGTCGCGCAGATCATGCGCATCGAGGTCGAACAGGCCGCGCAGGTGGCGTTGTCCGGGCAGATGACGGTGGACGCCGCGCTCGTCACGCTGGACTTCCTGCTGCGCCACCACGCGCTGCCCGAGACGCAGCGGCGCGCCCTCGCCTCCCGGCTCGAAGCCCTGCTGGCCCCCGCCAGGCCTTGAGCAGCCGGCAGCTCTCCTGGCCGCCAGCCTGATCGCGGCGGGCATCACGGGCAGGGTTTCTACTGAATACGCTGCAGCCAGCGCCCCACGACAGTGAGGGGTTTACGCCCCGGCGACACAATCCGCCCGCCTTTCCTCCCCAGGATTCCATCAAGGAGCCACCATGACCCTGAAGTCCCAGCAGCCCGCTGCCCGTCGCCGCTTCCTCCAGAACGCCTCGGCTGGTGCCGTGGGTGCCGTTGCGGCCGCCGCGCCGATGGTCAGCAGCGCGCAGACCGTGTCCTTCCGCTTCCAGAGCACCTGGCCTGCCCGCGACATCTTCCACGAGTACGCCAACGACTTCGCCAAGAAGATCAACGACATGGCGGGCAACCGCCTGAAGATCGAGGTGCTGCCTGCCGGCGCCGTGGTGCCGGCGTTCCAGCTGCTCGAGGGCGTGGCCAAGGGCACGCTCGACGGCGGTCACGGCGTGGTGGCCTATCACTACGGCAAGAACTCGGCCCTGGCCCTGTGGGGTTCCGGCCCGGGTTTCGGCATGGACCCCAACATGCTGCTGTCGTGGCACTACTACGGCGGCGGCGAGGCGCTGCTGCAGGAGATCTACAAGGCCACGAACATCGACGTCGTGTCCTTCCTGTACGGCCCGATGCCCACGCAGCCCTTCGGCTGGTTCAAGAAGCCCATCGCCCGCGTGGAAGACGTGCGCGGCATGAAGTTCCGCACGGTGGGCCTGGCGGTGGACATGTACACCGACATGGGCGCGGCCGTGAACCCGCTGCCTGGCGGTGAGATCGTGCCGGCGCTGGACCGCGGCCTGATCGACGGCGCGGAGTTCAACAACGCCTCCTCCGACCGCATCCTGGGCTTCCCCGACGTGGTGAAGAACTGCATGCTGCAGTCCTTCCACCAGAGCACGGAGCAGTTCGAGATCCTCTTCAACCGCGCCAAGTACAACGCGCTGCCGGGCGAGCTCAAGAAGGTCATCGACCACGCGGTGGAGGCCTCCAGCGCCGACATGAGCTGGAAGGCGGTTGACCGCAACTCCAAGGACTACGCCGAGCTCAAGCGTGCAGGCGTGAACTTCTACAAGACGCCCGATGCGATCCTGCGCGCGCAGCTCGCCTCGTGGGACAAGATCATGGAGAAGAAGTCGGCCGAGAACCCGCTGTTCAAGAAGGTGCTCGACAGCCAGCGCGCCTTTGCCCAGCGTGCAGGCGCCTGGCAGAACGACTACCTCGTCGACTTCAAGATGGCGTACAACCACTACTTCGGCCGCCGCTGATCGCAGCCACCGGCCGAGCACAGGCCACCGGTGCCAGTCAGGCCCGGTGGCCTTTTCGTTGGAGCCCCGAGGACCGCCTCTCATGCAGAAACTCTTGCTCGCCGTCGACCGCATGTCGACCTGGCTGGGCCAGGCCTTCGCCTGGCTCATCGTCACGCTCACGCTGATGATCACGTGGGAGGTGTTCTCGCGCTACGTGCTCAACCGGCCGCACGACTGGGCGCTGAACCTGCAGATCATGATGTACGGCACCCTCTTCATGATGGCCGGGGCCTACACGCTGAGCAAGAACGGCCACGTGCGCGGCGACGTGCTCTACGGCTTCTTCCGCCCGCGCACGCAGGCCTGGATCGACCTCGTGCTCTACGGCCTGTTCTTCCTGCCTGGCGTGGTGGCGATGACGTGGGCCGGCTGGGAGTACGCCACCGAGTCGCTGGCCATCCGCGAGAAGACCTTCTCGGCCACGCCGCTGCCGCTGTACCCCTTCAAGTTCGTGATCCCGATCGCCGCGGGCATGCTGCTGCTGCAGGGCTTCGTGGAGATCGTGCGCTGCATCGCCTGCATCCGTGACGGGGAGTGGCCCTCGCGCGAGCAGGACGTGGAAGAGGTGGACGTGGACAAGCTCAAGCAGATGGTTCAGGTCAAGGACGAGGACATCGCGGCGCTGGACAAGTTCGTCGCCCCTGGCCCCGCTGCAGGAGGCACGAAGTGAAGATTCGCAAGGAACTGTGGTTCGGCTTCATCCTGATGGGGCTCATCATCGCGGGCACCGCGGTGATGCTGCTGTCGGCCGACAAGCTCTCCAGCGGCCACCTCGGGCTGATGATGCTGGCCCTGGTGGTGGTGGCCATCATGCTGGGCTTTCCCACTGCCTTCACGCTCATGGGCATGGGGATGATCTTCACCTGGCTCGCCTACGAGCGCGATGCCACGAAGACGCTGGACCTGATGGTGCAGTCGGCCTTCAAGGTGATGAGCAACGACGTGCTCATCTCGATCCCGCTGTTCGTCTTCATGGGCTACCTCGTGGAGCGGGCCAACCTGATCGAAAAGCTCTTCCGGAGCCTGCACCTGGCACTGGCCCGTGTGCCGGGGTCGCTCGCGGTGGCCACGCTCTTCACCTGCGCGGTCTTTGCCACCGCCACCGGCATCGTGGGCGCGGTGGTCACGCTCATGGGGCTGCT
>JBIIED010000084.1:0-11311 GCA_044237995.1 Rubrivivax sp.
CAAGACGGCCAGCTGCTGGGCATGGCCACGGGCGAGGCGCTGGCCTGCCTGAACCACCTGCGCGAACGCGGCGAGGTGCGACGCGATCCGGGGGCCGACGGCGCCTGGCGATACGGGCTGGCCTGAGCCGCTCGGGCCACGCCGGGCGGGCCGGCGGGAGCGGGTGTGCCGCCGGAGTGCGGCCGGAGAGTCGCCGGAGTGCCGCCTGACGATACCGTCGGGCTCAACTGGCGCCACCTCTCCTGGGACGCTGGCACGCGCGGCCCGACCCGCCGACGATGCAGGCCTTCCCCCATCAGCACACGAGGCCAGCCATGCGAGATGCCCGCCACACCGCCGCCCTGCCGCACCCGGCACGACCCCCGCAATGGCGCCTCCAGGCCGCGCTGGCGGCGCTGCTGGCTGGCGCGCTGCTCGTGACGGCCGCTCAGCCCAGCGCAGCCGCGCGCGAACGGCCCGCGCGCACGGCTTCGGAGGCCAGCGCGATCTCGATGGTGCCGGTGGCGCTTTCGGTGGCTGCGCCGGTCGGGCTGCTGGCCGGTGGTGCGGCCCTCACGGTGGTGGCCGTGGAGAGCGCCTCCGAGGGCACGGTGTGGGTGCTCGAGCGCGCCAGCGACGGCATGCGCGCCAGCGTGCGCTTCACCGAGGCGGCCGCCGGAGCGGCTTCGGTGGCCTTGGCCACCACGGTCGTGGTGGCTGCCGTGAGCACGGGCTGGATCCTGTCGGCCGGTGGCCGGGCGCTGTGCTTCGTGCCCAACGAGGTCGGCCGCGCGCTCATGCACCATGAGCGGGTGACGCTTTGAGCCCGGTTCTGCGGCGCCCGGCTCGGGGCCTGGCGCAGGGGCTGGCACGCGGCTTGGTGCTTGCGCTGGCCCTGGCATGCAGCGGTGCCGTGCACGCCGGGCGGGCCTGCCACGAGGCCGCGCCGCCGCCAGCGGCCAACGTCGCGCGGGCGCTGGACCTGGCCTTGCGCACCGCCCAGGCGCTGGAGGCAAGCCAGGCCGAGCTCGTGGTGCTGGCGCGCTCGGGCCAGGACCTGCGCCACTACGGGCTGCGCTGGAGCCACATCGGCCTGGCCTACCGCCAGGATGGCCGCTGGCTCGTGCTGCACAAGCTCAACCACTGCGGGCAGGCGCAGGGCGACCTCTACCGCCAGGGCCTGGCGGAGTTCTTCCTGGATGACCTCTTCGAATACCAGGCCGCGATCGTGCCGCTGTCCGCGCCCCTGCAGCAGGCGCTGCTGCCGGTGCTGCGCGACAACGCGCGCGCGGCAGCGCTGCACGAGCCGGCCTACAGCCTGGTGGCCTACCCCTGGGCGCAGCGCTACCAGCAGAGCAACCAGTGGGCCATCGAGACGCTGGCGATGGCGGCCCTGGGCCGGCAGGTGGACCGCCA
Organism: Rubrivivax sp.; assembly: GCA_044237995.1. GTDB lineage: Bacteria > Pseudomonadota > Gammaproteobacteria > Burkholderiales > Burkholderiaceae_C > Rubrivivax. The sequence continues at coordinate 1,396 of JBIIED010000084.1, forward strand.
GGAGGCGCAGGCCTGGCTGATGGTGGCCGGCTACCGCCCCACGACCTTGCAGCTCGGGCCGATGGTGCGGCTGGGCGCGCGGATGACGGCCGCCAACGTGGCCTTCGACGACCACCCGAACCACAAGCGCTTTGCCGACCGCATCGAGACCACCACCGCCGACTCGGTACTCGACTGGCTGGCCGGCGCGCCGCAGCTGGCTGGCGCGCTGAGGATCGTTCGCTGAAGGTTCTTCGAGAAAAGTCCTTTGATGCCCTCAGCACGCAGGGTGTGGTCGCTCAGGGCATGAGCCACTGCGCGCGGCCTTGCGCGTCCACCGCAGCGCGGCGAGGGCCCTCGCGGCGGTCGAGCTCGAGCCAGTCGAGCGCCTCGACCCGCGCCGCCAGAACGGCCAGATGGTGCATGTCGTGCGGGCCGTCCTGGATGCCCGGCTGCGACACCGCCGTTCCCGGCGCCGTGGGCGCCAGGTAGTCCCGGGCGCCCGGCTGCCCGGCCACGCGCGCCCAAGCGGCCTGCACCCGCGGGCCTTCGTCCTCGATCTCGATGCGCACCTGCGCGCGCAGCTGCCAGCTCAGCCGTGCGCACCAGAAGACGAGCACGCCGCGCCCGTCGACACGCAGCTGCGACACCTTCGGGCTGCGCCGGTCCGTGTAGCACACGAGTTCGCCCGAGCTCGCATCCGCGCTGCGCAGCACCACGGTGCGGGCCTGGGGCGCGCCGTGTGAATCGACGGTGGCCAGCACCGGCAGCCGCCAGCCGTGGTGGCGGTCGCGGCTTGCGCGCACGAGTTCGGCCCACAAGCGCGCAGGCAGGTCCTCCAGCGAAGGGGGGCGCTCGGGGCTCATCGCCATGCGAAAGCAGGCTGGTCGAAGTGGGCGACCCGCGTGGGCCGCCCGTGCAGCAGCCACTCCCGAAACTGGTACAGGAAGGCCGCAGTGGGTGCGGCCACCCAGCCCTGGCCCAGCGGCATGCGCAGCACCGGGTGCTCGGCGCCGCGCACGTGGTTGAGGATGGGCGTGTCCTGCCGCATCAGCTCCTCGCAGGGGATGCGGTGGATGCTCTGCACCTCGCCGGGCTGCGGCCGCATGGCCTGCGCCGGCCCGGCCCACACCACCACCGGTGTGATCAGGTAGCCCGAACGCGTGGCGTAGTCGTCCAGGCGTCCGAGGATGTCATCGGTGCTGCAGGCGAGCCCAACCTCCTCGTGCAGTTCACGCAGCGCAGCCTGCTCGGGCGTCTCGCCCGCGTCCAGCCGCCCGCCGGGCATGGCCCACTGACCGGCGTGCGCGCGCAGCGTGGCGGCGCGGCGCGTGAGCACGAGCGCCGGGGCCTGGCTCCACTGCGCGTGGCGGGGCAGGTCGGGCAGGTCGGCGCCGAACCCGGCCTGCGTGACGGCCACGGCCACGGCCGCGGGGCGCCTGTCGCCAGCGGGCAACGCCTGGACCGGCACGCGCGCCAGACGCTCGCGCAGCCAGGGTCGCAACTCGTCGCCGTCCGGCCAGTCCCAACCGGTGGACGCGCCCGCTGTGCCGAGAGGGTTCATCCCCCCGACGCCGATCGGGCGAGCCGGTGCTCGGCCAGGTCGTTCCACACCTCCTGTCGCGCCAGCCGCCCGTCGACGACGAGGAAACGGTCGATGAAGCGGATGCCGTCGAAATCCGTGCCGTCAGGCCACTGGCCATGCAGCGTGCCGTGCACATAGACGACCGTGCCGTCGGCAGAGAAACTTTCGTCGACGCGATCGATGCGCTTGCCCACACGCCGGTAGCGCAAGGCGCTGCGCTCCACCAGCCCCTCGAGGCTGGCTGGCCGCACGCCCCCCGGAAACACCATCTCGAAGCCCGGGGCCAGGAAGCCGCGTGCGCGCTCCAGGTCCCGTGCCTCCATGGCTTGCAGGAAGGCCCGCACGAGCTCGCCGGCCACCGGCAGCGCCGCGCGGCCCTCGGTGAAGACGCGCCCGTCGCGCCGGTAGGTGACGGCCTCGTGCACGTAGGTGGTGGTGCCGGCCTCGGGGCTCGCGATCGTGGCGCGCACCGCCGCCGAGACGCGCTCGACGAGCCGCTCGCGCACCTCGGCCGGGTAGCCGGGCAGCAGGGTGATCTGGGTGATGGGCATCGGGGGGCAGGCTCGGCAGGGCATGGAGCCGGATCGATGGTGCCACAGGCACCGCCGCCGTGCGGCGCAGACACGTGGCGCAGACACGCGGCGCAGACACGCGGCGCAGACATGGGCTGCGCCAGCACGCGCGATGGGCTCGGCGCTGGCGGCCAACGAGTTCGGCTGGCTGGCTCCGGCCGCCCTGGCCGCTACATCACGGCCTCTATCAGTGCAGGCCCGCGCTCGGCCATCGCGGCGCGCCAGGCCTGTGCGAAGGAGGCGGCCGTGTTCACCCGACTGGCGGGCACGCCCATGCCGCGCGACATCGCCACCCAGTCGAGCTCGGGCCGGTCGAGCATCAGCATGTCGTTGGCGCGGCTGCCCGGCACCCCGGCCCCCACCCCTGCGAACTCCCCGCGCAGGATCTGGTAGGCCCGGTTGGCAAAGACCACCACCGTCACGTCCAGGCCCTCGCGCGCCATCGTCCACAGGGCCTGCAGCGTGTACATCGCGCTGCCGTCTCCTGTGAGCACGATCACCTTGCGCTGCGGGGCAGCGATGGCCGCGCCCACGGCCGCAGGCAGCGCAAAGCCGATCGAGCCGCCCATGCCCGTGAGCCAGTCGTGCGGGGCGGCCGCGTGCGTGGCGCGGTCGAAGCCCCGGCCCGAGGACACAGCCTCGTCCAGCACGATCGCGTGCTCGGGGATCAGCGCAGCGAGCAGCTCACCCAGGCTCGCGGGCGTGAGTGCCTCGCTGGTCTCCAGCGCCACCGCCCCGGCCCGCTCGACCACGGGCACCGCCGCGCGGCGCGCCCCGATGAGGTCGGCCAGCGCCTCGAGCGCATGGGCCGGATCGTGCGCGGGCGTGGCCAGCAGCGTGAAGGCGGTGCCCGGCGCCGCCAGCCGCCCCGGCTTGCCAGGGTAGGCAAAGAAAGCCACCGGCTCGCGCGCGCCCACGAGCACGATGTGCCGGTAGGGCGCCAGCGCCGCCAGCGCGGGCTCCACCGCGTAGGGCACGCGCGGCACGGCCACGCGGCCCGCACCACGCTCGATGCGCGGCCCATAGAACTCCGACATCACCGCGCAGCCGGTGGCCGCCTGCAGGCGCCCGGCCCACTCGGTGGCGCGCTCGCGCAGCGCCGGGCCGCCCAGCAGCAGCAGCGTGCCGGGCCCGTCGGCGCGCAGCGCCTGGGCGGCCGAGCGCAGCGCCTCCTCCTGCAGCGCCGCCGGTTCGGCGCGCGGCACCGCGCCGAGGGCAGGCGCCGGCACGGACGCCTCGCTCCACGCGAGGTCGGCCGGCAGCGTCAGCGTGGCGATGTGTGCCGGGCGTGCGCGCGCCTGCACCACGGCCTCGCGCCCGTCGACGGCCAGGCCCTCGGGGGAGGTGCTCGTGCGCACCCAGTGCGACATCGGGGCGGCCACGCCGTGGATGTCCGAAGTCAGCGGTGCGTCCAGGGCCAGGTGGGCGCGGGCGTGGTCGCCCACGATGTTGACGATGCCCGAGCCGGCCTTCTTGGCGTTGTGCAGGTTCGCCAGCCCGTTGGCCAGGCCCGGCCCGAGGTGCAGCAGCGTGCTGGCCGGGCGGTCGGCGATGCGGCTGTAGCCGTCGGCCGCGCCGGTCACCACGCCTTCGAAGAGGCCGAGCACGCAGCGCATGCCCGGCACGCTGTCGAGCGCAGCCACGAAGTGCATCTCCGATGTGCCGGGGTTGGTGAAGCAGGTGTCCACCCCCGCATCGAGCAGGGTGTGGACGAGCAGGTGGGCACCGTTCAAGCCAGTTCTCCTTGGGTATGTCAGAAGACCGCGTGCGCGCCGCGGTCGTCCTGCACCTCGCCGCGCAGCAACTGTGCGTAGTGCTCGCGCAGCGTGTCGGACCCGGTGGAAGGCGTCGCGTCGGCATCGTAGCGGCCGGTGGCCGGATCGAACACGAGCATCGACTCGGTGGCGTAGTAGCGGCCGATGCGCGCGAACTCGGCGCGCTCGGCCAGGGCCGGAAGCAGGCGCCCGCCGAGCTCGAGCGCGCCGATGACCGCGTCGAGCAGCCGCACGGGCACGTGCCGCACGCGCACCTCCCGCCCCAGCAGCTCGCCCAGCATCCGCGCCTGATCCAGCGGCGTGAGCGCGGGGCCGGGCCCGCCCACGGGCAGGATGCGGTTGCGCCGCGTCGGGTCATCCAGGCAGCTGGCGACAAAGGCGGCCAGGTCCCGGTCGCTCACGGGCTTGCAGGCGGTGAGCGAGCCGTTGCCAAAGACGAGGAAGGGCTGGCCGCGGCGCACGCGCTCCACCTGGCCGGAGAGCGACTTGAAGAAGGCCGTCGGGCGCACGATCGTGTAGGCCAGGCCGCAGGCCGCGAGCTCGCGCTCGAAGGCGAGCTTGGCGTGCTGGAAGGCCAAGAGGGGCCTTTGCACGCAGATGGCCGACAGCAGCACCACCTGCGCCACGCCGGCCTCGCGCGCGGCCTGCAGGGCCTGCACATGCGAGGCGTGGTCCACCGCCCAGGCATCGCGCGGCGAGCCGGTGCGCGAGGCCATGCACGAGACGAGCGCGTCGAAGCGCTCGCCGCAGATGGCGTCGCGCGCCAGCGCGCCGGGGGTGCCGACCTGTGCCTCGCGCAGCACGGCGCCGGGCAGGCTGCGCTGCAGCGCCTGCAGGTCTGCGGCGGCGGTCGGCTGGCCGCTGTCCGCCCGCCCCGCGGCGGCGGCCTGTGCACGCGGGCGCACGGCGCACACCACCTCATGCCCGCGCGCCACCAGTGCGCGTGCGGTGGCGCGGCCGATGGTGCCCGTAGCACCCAGCATCAGCACGCGCCGGGGAGCCGGCGAGCGCGTCGCCTCGGCCAGCGCGCCGCCGCAACTCGGGGCCGTCGAGCCCGCGAGGGCGCCACCGGCACTCATGGCTGGCGCCCCCTTGTCTCCACGAGCTCGCGCGTGCCCAGGTGCACGAAGGCGATGCCCTGGCGCCGCAGCGCCGGCAAGGCCTGCTCCAGGCCCGCACGCGTGCCCGAGGCCGGCCGGTTCAGGTGGGCCAGGATCACGTCACCGTCACGCGCCCGGCCCACGCGGGCGGCGACCTCGGCGGCCGACAGCGTGCCGCCGGCGTCGGCATTGAGCGAGAAGCCGGCAACGCGCACGCCCATTCGGGCCAGCTCCTGCAGGGCCTGCTCGTCGTAGCGGGCGGTGGCCGCACGGTACCAGCGCGGCGGCTGCCCGGTGGCCGCCTCGACCGCGCGCGCGCCCTCGCGCACCTCGCGCCTGAAGGCCTCCAGGTCGGACGCACCGGGCAGTCCATAGACACGAAGCTGGGCCCCGATCACCGCCGGCACGTGGCGCTCGCCGTGGTTGTGCAGCTCGAAGAGCTCGGCGTGCAGCCGCAGCGTGCGCAGCACCTGCGCGTGGCCCGCCAGCCAGCGCGCCGTGACGAATACGGTGGCCGGGATGCGCTCGCGCACGAGGTACTCCACCAGCTCGGTGTCGGCGGCGCCCCCGCAGGCGTCGAGCGTGAGCGCCACGCGCGGCGTCGCCGCCGATGCGTCGCGGTCGGGGGGCAGCCGGTGCTGCAGTTCGCGGCCGGGAAGGGTCGGATGCGGGGGGGCCTGACCCGTTGGGGCCGCCGAGTGCGTGAGCGCGGCCGACACCGTTGCGGGCAGCGCCGCCCAGCTGCCCGCGCACAGGCACCAGGCCCGCCGCCGCAGGCCTTCGATGGGGGGAGAGTTCGACTCGGCTGCCATCTCGTGGTAACCAGCATAGCGGCTCACCGGCGGCTGCCCATAATGCCTCGGCCGCCCAGAACGCAGGGCACGCCCCGGTGCGCCGACCGCCGGGCACGCATCCCCCCACCTGACCCGACTCGACTCGCCCATGACATCCCGCCGCCACGCTGACTTGCCTTCTCAACCCTGCATGCCTTCGACATCCGGGCAGGCCGGGCAGGCCGGGCAGGCCGGGCAGGCCGGGCAGGGCCGCAGCCTGGTCCGGCTGGTCGGGTTGAGTGCGCTGGTCGGCTTCGTGACCCTCGGCGTGCTCGCCGGCTGCGCCCACGCGCCCAGCCAGGCGCCGGCAGTGTCCTGGCCGAAGGAGGCCGCACCCGCAGCCGGCCCCTGCCCGGCTGGCGTGCCGGCCGGCGCGCGCTGCCTGCGCGGGCAGGACTCGGCCACTTCCCACTACCTCATCGTGATGCCCGAGAAGTGGAGCGGCGTGCTCGTCGTGCACGCGCATGGCGGACCGAGCCTGGGCACGCCGCAGCCCTCGCGCGCCGACGAGGACATCAAGCGCTGGGCCATCACGGCGCAGCTCGGCCATGCCTGGGCCGGCTCGGTGTTCCGCCAGGGCGGCTTCGCCGTGACCACGGCCGCCGAGGACACCGAACGCGTGCGCCGCATCTTCATCGACCATGTGGCCAAACCGCGCCGCACGCTGCTGCATGGCCAGTCCTGGGGCGCGATGGTGGCCACGCGCGCGGCCGAGCTCTTCCCAGCCTCGTGGGAGGGCATCTTGCTGACCAGCGGCGTCGTGGCGGGCCCGGCCACCTACGACTTCCGGCTCGACCTGCGCGCCATCTATCAGTACCTGTGCGGCAACCACCCGAAGCCCGATGATCCGGCCTACCCGGTGTGGATGGGTCTGCCGGCCGATTCGAAGCTGACCAATGCCGAACTCAGCGCTCGGGTCGACGAGTGCCTGGGTCTGCGCCGGCCGGCCGCACAGCGCAGCGCGGAGCAGCTGCGCAAGATCCGCACGATCGTCGACGTGGTGCGCATCCCCGAGAACTCGATCCAGGGCCACCTCAACTGGGGCACCTTCACGCTGCGCGACGTGGTGCAGCGCACCGGCGGCCGCAGCCCCTTCGGCAACGAAGGCGTGCGCTACAGCGGCTCGAGCGACGACGCGGCCCTCAACGCCGGCGTGGTGCGGGTCAAGGCCGACGCGCAGGCCGCGGCGCAGTTCAAGGCAGACACCGACCACGCCGGGCGCTTCCGGGTGCCGGTGCTCAGCACGCATGGCATCGGAGACTCCACCGTCTTCGTCGAGGGCCAGGACACCCTGCGCCGGCGCATGGAAGCCGCCGGCAGCGGCGCGCGCCTGGTGCAGACCTTCGTCGACTCGCGCGAGCACAGCTACCTGGGAGACGCGATCTACCCGCCCCTGTTCGAGGCGCTGCTGCGCTGGGTGGAGCAGGGCGACAAGCCCACGCCCGCGGGCATCGCGCAGCGCTGCCGCACGATGCCGGGCGCCAACGTCGCGGAGTGCAGGTTCTTGCCGGACTACGTGGCGCAGCCGCTGGCCACGCGCATCCCGGTTCGTTGAGACATCGGCCGGGCGTGGGTCCGGCGCGGCGGGTTCGTCCCCTTCCGGGCCTTAGGGGTCCACAGGGGGCTTTGAGGGCATCCGAGCGCCCCTACAGGGCGTGCAGCCCGCCGTCCACCATCAGCGTCGTGCCCGTGATGTAGCTCGCCTCGTCGCTGGCCAGCCACAGCACCGGCCACGCGATCTCCTGCGGCTCGGCCCAGCGCCCGAGCATCGAGGTGGTCTGTCGCTGCGTCCGGAGCACCTCCACGGGCGTGCCGGCCGCCTGCGCGCGCTGCAGATGGAACTCGGTGAGCGTGGAGCCCGGGCACACGGCGTTCACACGCACGCCGTGCCCGGCCTCCTCGGCGGCAAGCGTGCGCGTGAGCGACAGCAGCGCCGCCTTGGTGGCGTCGTACAGACCCATGCCGCGCCGACCGGTCACGGCGTAGCACGAGGACACGTTGACGATGCTGCCGCGGCCGCTCTCGCGCAAGGCGGCCAGCGCCGCGCGGCAGGCTGCCGCCGTGCCCACGAGGTTCACGCCGAGCACGGCCTGCCAGTTCGCGTCGTCGGCCTCGGCCAGCGGCCCGTGGTGCCGCATCGCGGCGTTGTTGACGAGCGTGTGCAGCGCCCCGAAGCGCGCCACGGCCTGTTCGATGACCGCCGCCAGCGCGGCGGTGTCGGCGACCTCGGCCGCGGCGGCGTGCACGGGCACCTCGGGCCAGGCCTGTTGCAGCGCCAGCCGCGTGGCCTGCAGGCCCGAGGCGTCGCGGTCGACGAGCACCACCGCGCGGGCGCCTTCGGCGCAGAACACGCGCGCGCAGGCCGCGCCGATCCCCGCCGCAGCACCCGTGACGAGCGCCACGCGGCCGGCCATGCGGCCGCCTTGCGGGGCAGGCGCGGCGCTCACTCTGCCTTCGTGCCCGTCTCGCGGATCACCTTGCCCCAGCGCGGGATCTCCGACTGGATCCAGTCGGCAAAGAACTGCGGCGTGGAGGACACGATGTCGAACTCCATCGCCTCGAGCTTGGCCTTGATCTCGGGCGTGGCGATGATGCGCGTGATCTCCCGGTGGTAGCGGTCGATGATCGGCTTGGGCGTGCCCCCCGGGGCCACGAAGCCGATCCACGACACCGCCACGAAGCCGGGGTAGCCCTGCTCGATCATCGTGGCCACATCAGGCGTGGAGGCAAAGCGCTTGGCGCCGCTGGAGGCGATCAGGCGCAGCTTGCCCTCCTTGGCGAACTGCTGCACGTTGCCCGGCACAAAGAAGGCCGCCTGCACCTGCCCGCCCACGAGGTCGGCCACCGCGGGCCCGGCACCCTTGTAGGGCACGTGCGTGAGGTCGACCTTGGCCGCGCTCTTGAGCATCTCCATCGTCAGATGCGAGGCGCTGCCCACCGACACCGAGGCATAGGACAGCGGCCGCGCCTTGGCCAGCGCCACGAGCTCGGCCACGTTCCTCGCCGGCACGCTCGGGTGCACCACGAGGTACTGCGAGGCCGTGACCATCAGCGTGATGGGGGCGAAGTCCTTGACCGGGTCGTAGGCGATCTTCGGGTAGAGCGTCGGGTTGATCGCCAGCGGCCCATTGAAGCCGATCATCAGCGTGTGGCCGTCGGCGGGCGCCCGGGCCACCTCGGCCGCCGCGATCGTGCCGCCGGCCCCGCCCTTGTTCTCGACAATGAAGGTCTGGCCGAAGACCTTCTGCAGCTCCGGCGCCACGAGCCGCGCAAGCACGTCGTTGGTGCTGCCCACGATGGGCACGACGATGCGCACGGGCTTGGTCGGGGCCCATTCCTGGGCCAGGGCCACATGCGGGGCACCGGCCAGCAAGGCGGCGCAGGCCGCCAGCAGGGCGCGGCGGGCAGGCAAGAGGTTGCGGGTGACGGGCATCAGGATCTCCTGTGGGATGGCTCGAGGGTGCAAGGGCAGGCGGCTCAGGTCGGCCTGGGGCTCAGATCGAGAACACGGGCTGGTCGCGCCCGTCGAAGAGGTGCTCGCGCGCCCACTCCTGGGGCTTGTCGGCCCTGGGCAGCAGCACGCCCGCGGCGCGCACGCGCTGGCAGGCCGCATCCAGCGCAGGCGGCGGCTCCTCGCCGCGCGCCAGCGCCAGCGCGCTGTCGTGCAGCATGCGCCGGGCCATCGAGATCGCGCGGTCGGTGGGCAGCAGCTTTTCGTTTTCGTGATCCTGGATCGGACCCATGCTCTCCTGCAGCGAGGCGTCCTGCGCGGAGAAGCCGAACACGCCCGAGTAGGCACGCTTTTCCTTCTGCGCGACGCGGTCGATGAGGTAATCGTTGTCCTTGTTGGCCTTGGGCCGCCAGCTGCCGGGCTCGTACTCGCAGTGGATGCCCAGGCCTGCGGCCATGTCGGCGCGCTCCTGCTCGGTGAGCGCCCGCTCGGGACGGAAGTTGATGCTCCAGGCCCAGCAGGTGTGGTCGTCGATGGGCACCCACACGTGGCCCCCCAGCGCATGCTCGCCAAAGGGCGGGATCAGCGTGTACCAGGGGAAGAGCCACTGCGTGATGCGCC
>JBIIED010000338.1:0-3309 GCA_044237995.1 Rubrivivax sp.
CCGGTGCAGGCCAAGCCCTGGAGCCCCTACATCCCCGAGAACAAGGGCAAGAAGGACGAGCCCGAGAAGAAGTGACGCGGGCACTGGCGACATGACGCTCTCCGGACGCTGCCGGGCCTGGCTCGGTAGCGTGCTTGTCTGTGCGGGATGGCTGGTCTCGGGCGGTGCGCATGCGCTCACCCCCGAGCAGGCCTCGGGCATCGCCACGGGCGACAGCGAGGCGCGCCTGGCTGCCCTGGGCCAGGCGCTCGCCCAGCCCGATGCGGCGCTGGCTGCCTACCTGCAGGCCCTGCTCGACGATCAGGTGAAGGTGGCCGGCGGCCGCGCCTTCGTGGTGCGTGACGGGAAGGCGCAGCTGGCCGGCAGCGAGGGCGCGGCCACGCTGCCCGAGGGGGCCGAGGATGTCGTCAACAACAATCGCATGCGCCGCGAGATCGAGTCGGCGCTGGCTTCGCTCAGGCTCTTCTCGGCTGACCGGGCCGTGCGGGCCAAGGCGGTGGCCGAGCTGCGCGAGCAAGCCGACGCGAGCCGCCTGCCGCTGCTGCAGCGTGCGCTGGGCTCAGAGGGCGATGCCGCCCTGCGTGCACAGCTCGAGGCCTTGGTGGCCGCCGCGCAGCTCACGGCAGAGGACCCGTCGCAGCGGCTGCAGGCGGCACAGCGCCTGGCCGCAGTCGCCGACCCCGCTACACGCTCGCTGCTGCTGGAGCGACTGGGCACGGAGGCCGACCCCGCCGTGAAGGCGGCGCTGCAGCAGTCGCTCGCGGCGGTGCAGGGGCGTCTGGCCTGGGGCGAGCGGCTGGGGGTGCTGTTTGCCGGCATCAGCCTGGGCTCCATCCTGATGCTTGCGGCCCTCGGCCTGGCCATCACCTACGGGCTGATGGGCGTGATCAACATGGCGCACGGCGAGCTCATCATGATCGGCGCCTACGCCACCTATCTGGTGCAGCGCGCCTTTCAGGCCTGGGCGCCGGCGTGGTTCGAGGCCTACGTGCTCGTGGCCATCCCGGTTTCGTTCGCGGTGGCAGCACTCGTGGGGGCGGTGCTTGAGCGCAGCGTGATCCGCTGGCTCTACGGGCGGCCCCTGGAGACGCTGCTGGCCACCTGGGGCATCAGCCTCATGCTCATGCAGGCGGTGCGCTCTCTCTTCGGCGCGCAGAACGTGGCGGTGGAGAACCCGAAGTGGCTCTCCGGAGGGTGGGAGGTGCTGCCCAACCTCACGCTGCCGTGGAACCGGATCGCGATCCTCGTGTTCGCCGCGCTCGTGCTGGCGGGCATGGTGCTGCTGATCGCGCGCACGCGGCTCGGGCTGTTCGTGCGCGGTGTGACGCAGAACCGGCGCATGGCGGCCTGCGTGGGCGTGCACACCGCGCGCGTGGACACCTGGGCCTTCGCGCTCGGCGCGGGCATCGCCGGACTGGCCGGTTGCGCCCTGAGCCAGGTGGGCAATGTCGGGCCCGACCTCGGACAGGGCTACATCGTGGACTCGTTCATGGTGGTGGTGCTCGGCGGCGTCGGGCAACTCGCCGGCACCGTGTACGCCGGGCTGGGCCTGGGGCTCTTGAACAAGGTGCTCGAGGGCTGGCAGGGCGCGGTGCTGGCCAAGATCATGGTGCTCGTCTTCATCGTGGCCTTCATCCAGAAGCGGCCGCAGGGGATCTTCGCCCTCAAGGGGCGGAGCGCCGAGGCGTGAGGCTGCTTTGACGGAACTGGCCTCCCCTTCGCTGCTGGGCCCGCGTGGCTGGACGGCCGTGCTCGTGGTGGCACTCGTCCTGGGCGTGGGCGTGCCGGTGCTCAACCTGCTGGTGCCCGAGACGAGCGCGCTGCACCTGAGCGACTTCTACGTGAGCCTGCTGGGCAAGATCCTGTGCTACGCGATCTGCGCGCTGGCGATGGACCTCATCTGGGGCTACACCGGCATCCTCTCGCTCGGGCACGGCCTGTTCTTCGCGCTGGGTGGCTACGCGATGGGCATGTACCTCATGCGCCAGATCGGGCGCGACGGCCAGTACAAGGCCGACATGCCCGACTTCATGGTGTTCCTGAACTGGAAGGAGTACCCCTGGCACTGGGCGCTGAGCGACAGCTTCGTGGCCCAGGCCCTGCTGGTGGTGCTCGTGCCCGGGCTGCTGGCCTTCGTGTTCGGGTGGTTTGCGTTTCGCTCGCGCATCAAGGGCGTGTACTTCTCGATCATCACGCAGGCGCTGACCTACGCGGCGATGCTGCTGTTCTTCCGCAACGAGACGGGCTTTGGCGGCAACAACGGCTTCACCGACTTCAAGCGCATCCTGGGCGTGCCGATCGACGATCGCATGCGCGTGTGGCTGTGCGTGCTCAGCGGGTTCACGCTGCTTGGCTTCTTCCTGCTCTCGCGCCTGATCGTGCGCAGCCGCTTCGGTCGCGTGCTGCAGGCGATCCGGGATGCCGAGAGCCGCGTGATGTTCACGGGCTACGACCCGGTGGCCTACAAGCTCGCGATCTGGACGCTGTCGGCCGTGATGTGCGGCGTGGCCGGAGCGCTTTACGTGCCCCAGGTGGGCATCATCAACCCGAGCGAGATGTCGCCGGCTGCGAGCATCGAGATCGCGATCTGGGCGGCCGTGGGCGGGCGCGGCACGCTCGTCGGGCCGATCGTCGGGGCCTTCTTCGTCAACGGGGCCAAGAGCTGGTTCACGGTGGCACTCCCGGAGTACTGGCTGTATTTCCTGGGCGCGCTGTTCATTGCCGTGACGCTCTTCCTGCCGCAGGGCATCGTGGGCTGGGTGCGCGCGCGCGGCCGCACCCAGGAGCCGCGAGCATGACGCCCGAGTTGCTGGAGGAGGGCGCGCGGCGTCGCGCCGCGCATGCGCAGCGCCTGGCCCAGGCCGCAGGGCGCACGGAATCGGGCGGACGCCAGGCCAGCTACGGGCGCCGCGTGGCCGGCACCGAGCCCGACTTCGCGCATGGCGTGGCGCTGTACGTCGAGGACCTGAGCGTGAGCTTCGACGGCTTCAAGGCCCTCAATGGCCTGAACCTCACGATCGACGCGGGCGAGCTGCGCTGCGTGATCGGGCCCAACGGCGCGGGCAAGACGACGCTGATGGACTGCATCACCGGCAAGACCCGGCCCGACGCGGGGCGCCTGTCGTTCGGCTCGAACATCGACCTCTTGCGCCTCGGGGAGACGCAGATCGCGCAGGCGGGCATCGGGCGCAAGTTCCAGAAGCCCACCGTCTATGAGGCGCTGACGGTGTTCGAGAACCTGGAGCTCTCGCTCCAGGGTGACCGGCGCGTGCGGGCCACCCTCGCTGCGCGATTGGCCGGCGAACAGCG
>JBIIED010000337.1:0-3309 GCA_044237995.1 Rubrivivax sp.
GTGGGGGTGGACGTGACCCTGCACCGGCGCGTGAACGCGCTCATCGGCCGCGTCGAGCGCGGCGAGCTCGCACCAGGCCCGCACCTGCTGGCCGGCATCCTGGACTGAGGCACGATGCACGAACCGCCCCACCTGCAGGAGATCGACGTCCACGACGTCGAGTACCTGCGCCATGGCGATGCGGCGCTCCTGGCGCGGCTGTACCTGCCGCGTGGCGAGGCCCCGGCGGCCCTGCTGGCCGAGCTGCACGGAGGCGCCTGGTGCCGCGGCGACCGCCTGGACGAGGACGCCCTCAACCGCGAGCTCGCCCGGCGTGGCGTGGCGGTGGCCGCCTTCGACTTTCGCCAGCCCCCGCAGGCCGGCTACCCGGCCTCGCTGCAGGACATCCACTGCGCCATCCGCTGGCTCAAGACACAGGCCGCCAGCCTGCGCGCCCGGCCCGACCGCGTGGGCGTGATGGGCCTGTCCAGCGGCGCGCACCAGGCCATGCTGCTGGCCATGCGGCCGCACGAGCCGCTATACGCCACCGTGCCCCTGCCAGGCGGCGAGGCGGTGGATGCCCAGGTCGCCTTCGCCGTCCTGTGCTGGCCCGTGATCGACCCGCTGGGCCGCTACCACTACGCCCAGGCACTGCGCGCCAGCGGCAAGCCCTACCCGGAGGGCATCGACCGCGTGCTGCCTGACCACGACCGCTACTGGCCCGACGAGCAGGCGATGGGCGATGCAAGCCCCTTGCGCCTGCTGGAGCGGGGCGAGCCCGTGACGCTGCCGCCGGTGCTCTACCTGCAAGGCACGGCAGACCTCATGCACCCGATGGAGCACCTCGAGCGCTTCGCCGGCGCCTACCGGCGCGCCGGGGGCGAACTCACGCTCAGCCTGTACCCCGGCGAGGATGCCGGGTTCGTCAACAAGCGGCCCGACTCGGCAGCCACCGCACAGGCTGTTGCCGAGATCGTGCAGTTCGTTCGACGCCAGGCCGCAGGCCCGGCCGGCTGAACCGCTCGCCTCAATCGGGCTTGATGTTGGCCGCGCGGATGAGTTCGCGCCACTTGCGCGTCTCGGCGGCCTGGTGCTCGGCCAGCGCCAGGGCAGACCCGCCGCCGGCCACCCCGCCTTGCTGCTCGATCCAGCCCTTGACGTCGGGCCGGGCCAGCACGGAAGAGACATCGGCATTGAGCTTGGCCAGGATGTCCGCCGGCGTGCCCGCGGGGGCATACAGGCCGAACCAGGCCGTCACGGCAAAGCCCGTCAACCCGCCGGCCTCCGCGACCGTGGGCACATCGGAGAGCGAGGACATGCGTTCTCCGCTGCTGATGCCCATCAGCCGGGCTGCGCCGCTGCGTGCGTGCGGCAGCACCACCGAGCTGTTGTGGAACAGCACTTCGAAGTGCCCGCCCAGCAGGTCGGTCATCATCTGCGCGCTCGACTTGTAGGGAATGCCCTGCATCCGGATGCCGGCCTGCTGGTTGAGCAGCTCGGCCGCCAGGTGCGGGCTCGTGCCGCTGCCGGGGTGGCCGTAGCGCAGCTTGCCGGGGTTGCGCTTGGCGAACTCGATGAGCTCGCGCAGGTTGGTGGCCGGCACGCTCGGATGCGTGACGAGCAGGTTGGGCATCGACATCACGAGCGTGATGGGCGCCAGATCCTTGGCCGGGTCATAGGGCATCTTCTCCATCATGCTCACGTTCACCGCCATCGCACCGATGGTGCTCAGCAGGATCGTGTAGCCGTCAGCCGGCTGCTTGGCCGCCCGCTCCGTACCGGTGATGCCGCCCAGCCCGACCACGTTCTCCACGAGGACGGACTGGTTCCACAGCGTGTTGAGCCGCGCGGCAAGCTGCCGCGAGATCGCATCCGGGCTGCTGCCCGCGGGCGCCGCCACGATCAGCTTGACGGGCTTGTTGGGGAAGCCCGCTGCCCCGCCCTGTGCCGCCGCGGGCGCAGCCACCAGCGCAAGACCCGCCAGGGCCAGCAGATGGGACAACAACTTTCTCATGGTCTGGTCTCCTCTTGTCACCTCAGCAGCCCGACGTTAGCAAGCAGCGCCCGTCCGGCCACTGAGGGGATGCCCGCGCAGTTTCAATGGGTGAACTTTCGCCCCTCCTGCCCGACCCCTTCTAGAGCGACACGCTGTAGACCGACGCGCCCACCGAAAACACGAGCGCGCCCCCCGTGACGAACACCGGCCCCGCTGGCAGGGCGTCCACGCGCAGCCGCGTCTGCCCCGTCGCGGCATCGAAGGTATAGACCTTCCCCTGCTCCGCGTAGGCCACCTGGCCGCCCCCCACGGCCAGCAGCGTGGAGGTGCTCAGGATCGAGAGCGTGTACACGTTACCCATCGTGGCGGCCTTGACGGCCCGCGCCCCGCCGACACCCGTCTCCACCCAGGCCAGCACACCATCTCGCAGCAGGAACGACGTGGCGCTGGCCGACCACGTGGTGCTCGCGCCGCCGGCCAGCGGCTGGCTCACGAGCGCGAAGGTGTCGCCAACGCTGGTCCCCACGGGCGACTGCTGCCACGCCACGCGCACGCCGTCCGTCTGCGTGTAGATGTTGCGCGCGCCGCCGCTGGTGACCCGCGTGGACACGCCCGTGTCCGAGCGCCAGCGAAAGACGTCGAAGTTCGAGGCCGTGCCCTCCCCGCCCGTCTGGCCCCAGAACGCGAAGTGCACGACACCGCCGGCCACGGCGAAGTCGTAGTTCCAGTTGCCCAGGTAGTTCACGCCAGCGGGCACGCCCACGCGGGTGTACGTGCCGGCCTGGACATCGAACACCGTGTAGCGCCCGGTGGCACTCGTGATCACACCCGTGTCGGCCGCCTTGTCGTTGACCCACACCACGTAGCCGTCGCGCGCAACCGGGTGCTGGTCAGCGGCCCAGCCGCCGCCGATGTTGCTCGCGCGGCTGAACGGGTTGGGCGTCGTGAGGTTCGTGATCGAGCCGTCCGCCCCCCACTGGTAGATGCAGTAGTTCACGCAGTCGGCCCCCTTGCCGTACGCGTAGGCCCGGCCCGCACCGATGCGCCAGCCGGTGATGTACTGGATCGAGGCCACGCCGGCGAGCGCCACGTCGCTCCCGCTGGCGAGGTCGCGCATGCGCACGGCACCCTCCGGGCTGCCGTAGAGAATCCGGCCGCCGTCGGCCACCAGCAGTTGCGCAGCACCGGGCATCGCAAAGAGCGAGCTGTAGGCCAGCGAGCCGGCGGACGGCACGAACAGGGTCCGCTGCACCTGGGTCACGGCGTTGCCGTTGTCGGTGGCGCGAACGGTCAGCAGGTACGAGCCCGGTGCCAGGCCGGTCAGATCGAAGGTC
>JBIIED010000339.1:0-3306 GCA_044237995.1 Rubrivivax sp.
TTCACCAACTTCTCCACCTTCCTCGGGCGCCCGAGGAAGGTGGAGAAGTTGGTGAAGTAAAGCGCGAACGCGACGACCCCGCCCTCACGCTCGGCCACGACGGCCTCGGCCGCCGGGCGCGGGCCGAACAGGTGCGTGCACAGCGACTCGGGGGTGACGACCACCAGGTGCGACAGCCGCTCGAATTCGGCGAGCTCGCGGATGAGCCCGACGATCGGCTCGCAGTCGGCCGGCGTCGCCGGCCGGATCGAGAAGGGGTGTGAAGGCTGCATGCCGGCATTTTGGACCCGGAACCCGTGTCCGATTGCACGACTGGCGCCTCAAGGCCCGGGGCCCGTCGGCCGACACCCTTGTGACCAGAGTCGTAACGACCCGTAACCAACCCGCCCGATGTCACTCGTCCCCCTGTCCGCCGTCAAGCACCGCGTTCAGCTTCAGCAACCCCTGCCCTTTGCCGTGCTCGACGCCAACGGCCAGCTGCTGCTGAACCGCAACTACCGGATCGAGACCGAGGAGCAACTCAACTCGCTGTGCGACCGCGGCTCGCAGGTTCGCATGGAGGAACTGCCGCCGGAGGATCCCGCGCAGCCGTCAGCCGAACCGGCGCGCACGGCCTGTCCGATCGAGGCCTGGTCGAGTTGCACGGCACGCATGGGGACGATCCTGGTGAACTCTCGCCACCCGACCCTGGACCAGGCTCTGGACGAGGCCTCCACGCCCGTGCTCGAGCTCGTCGCCCAGGATCCGGACTTCGCGATGCTCATGGCCATGCGCGAGCGCAGCGGGCCCAAGGTGCACCATGCGCTGCGGCACTGCCTGCACACGGCCATCGTCACGCGCCTGGTGGCACAGCGCCTGGGCTGGGACACCGCCGCGATGGTGAGCACCTTCAAGGCCGCGCTCACGATGAACCTCTCGATGATGGAGCTGCAAAGCGAGCTGGCCAGGTCGGGGCACTCGCCCACGGCCCAGGAGCGCAACATCATCCTGCAGCACCCGACGCAAAGCCGCGCCATGCTCGAGGCCGGGGGCGTGCGCGACCAGGACTGGCTGCTCGCCGTCGAGCAGCACCACGAGCGCCCCGACGGCACCGGCTACCCGCTGGGCATGTCCGACGTGGACGAGAAGGCTCGTCTGCTGCGCCTGGCGGACTCCTACTGCGCCAAGATCACGCCGCGCGCCTCGCGCCCGGCCATGACGCCCGATCGGGCAGGACGCGAGCTCTTCCTGCGCGAGGCCACCAACCCGATGGCCCACGCGCTGATCAAGGAACTGGGCATCTACCCGCCGGGCACCTGCGTGCGGCTGGCCTCCGGGGAGACCGGCATCGTGCTGCGCCGCGGGCCGACGATGCTCACGCCGGTGGTGGCCGCCATCACCTGGCGCACCGGAGAGCCCCGGCGCGAGCCCCTCAAGCGCGACACCTCGCTGCCGGCCTTCAAGGTGCTGCAGTCGGTGGCCGAACAGGCGCTGCGCTTTAGCCCGTCCACCTCTACCCTCCTGGCCGTGCAGTGAGGCGGCGCGCCGGGCGGCATGCGCGGCCCGCCAGGCGCGCCGGCCGCACACGGCCACACCTGCTGCTCCGTGGCCGGACAATGCGGGCATGACCGCCACCGCTGCGCCCGCCTACCGCCCCCTGCGCCCCGCCGCCACGCGCTTCGTCGAGCTGCGCGGCCTGCGCCTGCACCTTCGATCCTGGGGCGACCCGGCCGGCTGCGCGGCCGAGCGCCCGCTGCTCGTGCTGCTGCACGGGTGGATGGACGTGGGAGCCTCGTTCCAGTTCCTCGTGGATGCGCTGGCCGCGGCCGAGGGCTTCGAGCGCTGCTGCGCGGCACCGGACTGGCGCGGCTACGGCCTGAGCGAGTCACCCGCCACCGACAGCTACTGGTTTCCCGATTACCTGGGCGACCTCGACGCGCTGCTGGACACGCTGTCCCCCGACGCACCGGTGGACCTGCTGGGCCACAGCATGGGCGGCAACGTCGTGATGAGCTACGCCGGCGCGCGCCCGGCGCGCGTGCGCCGCATCGTCAACCTCGAGGGCTTCGGCCTGCCGCGTTTCGACCCCTCTCAGGCCCCGGCGCGTACCGCGCGCTGGCTCGACGAACTCAAGCAGCCGCAGTCGCTGCGCGATTTCGCCAGCGCCCAGGAGGTGGCCGAGCGGCTGCAGCGCAACGATCCACTGCTGCCCGCGGACAAGGCTGCGTGGCTGGCCACGCAGTGGGCCGGCCCCGACGCCAGCGGGCGCTGGCACGTGCGCGGCGACCCCGCGCACCGGCGCATCAACCCCATCGCCTACCGCGTGGAGGAGCACCTGGCGCACTGGCAGGCCATCCGCGCGCCGCTGCTGTGGGTCGAAGGCGACCGCTCGCAACCCGAGCAGTGGTGGGGCGACCGTTACTCCAAGGCCGAGTTCCATGCCCGGCTCGACCACGTCGCGCAGGTCGACAGGCAGGTGGTGGGGCCCGCCGGCCACAACCTGCACCACGACCAGCCCGAGGCGCTGGCAGGGCTGCTCGCGCGCTTCCTGGGGTGAGCGGCGCGCCCGCGTGAGAAAATCCGCCCATGGACATCGAAGACATCAACGCCATCGGCACGCTGCTCGCCGACCTCAAGGCGCGTACCGGGCAGCTTCGGGGGTATCTTTGACTACGACCGCAAAGCCCTGCGGCTGAACGAGGTCAACGCCGCCCTCGAGAACCCTGCCGTCTGGAACGATCCCAAGCGCGCGCAGGAGCTCGGGCGGGAGAAGAAGTCGCTCGAGACGGTGGTCGGCACCATCGGCCACCTGGAGCGCAACCTCGGCGACAACGCCGAGCTCTACGAGATGTCCAAGGCCGAGCAGGACATCGACGGCCTGGGGGCGATCCGCGACGACGCCCACCAGCTGCGCGAGGTGGTGGAGCAGCTCGAGTTCCGGCGCATGTTTGCCAACCCGGCCGACCCCGGCAACTGCTTCATCGACATCCAGGCTGGCGCCGGCGGCACCGAGGCCTGCGACTGGGCGCAGATGCTCCTGCGCCAGTACCTCAAGTACTGCGAGCGCAAGGGCTTCAAGGCCGAGGTGCTGGAGGAGACCGAGGGCGACGTGGCCGGCATACGCAGCGCCACGCTCAAGGTGGAGGGCGACTACGCCTTCGGCCACCTGCGCACCGAGACGGGCGTGCATCGCCTCGTGCGCAAGAGCCCCTTCGACAGCGCGGGCGGGCGCCACACGAGCTTTGCGAGCCTGTTCGTCTACCCCGAGGTGGACGACTCCATCGAGATCGAGATCAACCCGGCCGACGTGCGCATCGACACCTTCCG
>JBIIED010000340.1:0-3284 GCA_044237995.1 Rubrivivax sp.
GGAAACCGAGGTCGAGTTTCGCTGGGCGGTGCGGGTTGCAGGCAAACCTCGGGATTATAGCCAGCCGGCGCCTGCAGCGCCCCCGGCCCCATCGTGGCGCGGGGCGGGCGTGTGGGGCTCAGAGGGCGGCGATGCCGGCGCGCGCGATCTCGGCGTCCTCGTTGGACTTCACACCGCTCACGCCGACCGCTCCGATGTGGTGGCCCTCCACGATGACGGGCACACCGCCTTCGAGCATCCCCTGGATGGCCGGCGCGCTCAGGAACGAGGTGCGCCCGCCATTGATCACATCCTCGTAGACCTTGCTTTCGCGCCGGCCCAGCGCGGCCGTGTGGGCCTTGGCGGGCGCGATGTGCGCGGACACGGGCGCGGCGCCGTCCAGGCGCTGCAGGCCCAGCAGATGCCCGCCATCGTCGACAACGGCAATCGTCACCGCCCACTGGCGGCTCTGGGCGTGCGCAGCCGCTGCGGCGAGGATGCGCTGCGTGTCGGCGTGGGTGAGGTAGGGCTTGGTCTGCATGGCTCGAATCCGTTGGCTCAAGGCTCCATCATGTCATGGACGTGTCGCGCTGGAAGCCCCACGCCAGGCAGGCATATCCGCCGGGCGCGCATCGCTGCCTACAATGTGCGCCTGGGTTTTCACAGGAGGCCCCGACATGAACGAACCCCTCGCCGCCAACGGCCAGTCCGCAGCCCCGATTGACGCGGGCACCGCCTACGACACCCCCGATCTCGCGCAGCGCCAGCGCGTGCTGCGCAACACCTACTGGCTGCTGGCCGTCTCCCTGGTGCCCACGGTGGCCGGGGCCTGGGTTGGCGTGAGCACCGGGATCGTCTCGGCCATGGGCCCGGTCGTGTCGATGATCGTGTTCCTGGC
Source organism: Rubrivivax sp. (assembly GCA_044237995.1). Lineage (GTDB taxonomy): Bacteria > Pseudomonadota > Gammaproteobacteria > Burkholderiales > Burkholderiaceae_C > Rubrivivax. The sequence goes on from JBIIED010000340.1 coordinate 878, forward strand.
CGGCGCCTTCGGTCTCATGTTCGCGATCGAGCGCAAGAAGGACTCGGCCGCCGGCGTCTACCTGCTGCTGGGCTTCACCTTCTTCATGGGGTTGATGCTGTCGCGGCTGGTCGGCCAGGTGCTGGGGCTGCGCAATGGCGCATCGCTCGTCATGACGGCCTTTGGAGGCACGGCTGCGATCTTCTTTGCGATGGCCACCCTCGCCACCGTGATCAAGCGCGACCTCTCCGGAATGGCGAAGTTCCTGTTCGTCGGGGCACTGATCGTCCTGGTGGCGGGCATCGCCAACGTGTTCCTGCAGTCCTCGGCACTGATGCTGGCCCTGCTCGTGCTGTGCCTGGGAATCTTCTCGGCCTTCATGCTCGTGGACATCAAGCGCGTGCTCGACGGCGGCGAGACGAACTACATCAGCGCCACGCTCGCGATCTACCTCGACATCTACAACGTCTTCCACAGCCTGCTGGCGCTGCTGGGGATCTTCGGCGGCGAGCGCGACTGAGGGTCGCTCACAGCCGAAGTTCGAAGGGGCCCTGCGGGGCCCCTTTTCCTTGCTCCGCGTGTTCGAACGGCCTCAGGGCTCGGCCCCGGACTCGGCTCCGGAATCGGCCCCGAGCTCGGCCCCGAAGACGGCCTCGGGATCGAGGTCGAACACCGCCACGCTCTCCACGTGCGCCGTGTGGGGAAACATGTTGACCGCACCGGCCGCGCTGCAGCGGTAGCCCGCCTGGTGCACCAGCAGCCCCGCGTCACGCGCCAGCGTGGCCGGGTTGCAGCTCACGTACACGATGCGCCGCGGCGGCTGCCAGCCCCCGGCCTCCTCCCCCGGGACACTGCCGCTGCGCGGGCCGTCCCGGCGCAGCTCGGCCAGCGCCTTCACGAGTGCAAACGCGCCCTCGCGGGGCGGATCGACCAGCCAGCGCTGTGCCGAGCCAGCCGCCTCCAGGTCGGCCGGAGAGAGCTTGAACAGGTCGCGTGCCTCGAAGGTCGCCCGCTCCGCCAGGGCGTTGAGCTGCGCGTTCTCGCGAGCCCGGGCCACCAGGGTGGCCGAGCCTTCCACCCCCAGCACGGTGCTTCCCCGGCGCGCCAGCGGCAGCGAGAAGTTGCCCAGGCCGCAGAACCAGTCGATGGTGCGCTCGCCCGGCTGAGGATCGAGCAGCGCAACTGCACGTGCCACGAGCACGCGGTTGATGCCGGGGTTGACCTGCGTGAAGTCTGTCGGGCGGTAGGGCATGAAGACGTCGAACTCGGGCAGCGCGTAGCCGAGCTGCGCCCCGCCCTCGTCGAGGAGGTGCACGGTCTCCGGGCCCTTGGGCTGGAGCCACCACTGCAGGCCAATCCCGGCATGCTCCGTGGCGAAGGCGCGCAGGCGCGTCTGGTCCGCCGCGGAAAGCGGCTCGAGGTGGCGCAGCACGAGCGCGAGCACCGCATCGCCCACGGCCAACTCGATCTGCGGGATGCGGTCGCGCTGATCGAGCGAGCCCACGAGCTCACGCAGGGGAACGAGGAGCCCCGAGATGGCTGGGGGGAGCACAGGGCAGGTCTTCATGTCGGCCACATAGCGCGACTTGCGCTCGTGGAAGCCCACGAGCACCGTACCCTTCTTGGCCACGTGCCGCACCGACAGCCGGGCCCGCCAGCGGTAGCCCCAGGCCGGGCCCTCGATCGGCCGCAGCACGCGTGCTGGGCGCACCTTGGCCAGGTGCCAGAGGTCGTCTTCCAGCACCCGCTGCTTGACGGCCACCTGCGCCGCAGGGTGCAGATGCTGCATCTTGCAGCCTCCGCACGCACCCGCATGCAACCCGAAGTGCGGGCACTGCGGCCGCACGCGCTGCGCGCTCTCGCGCAGCAGCGTCTCCAGCGTGCCCTGCTCCCAGTTGTTCTTGCGCCGCAGCACCTGCACGCGCACGCGCTCGCCGGGGAGCGCCCCCTCGACGAACACCACCTTGCCGTCGGGGCGGCGCGCGACCCCCTGGCCCTCGAGGTCGAGGGATTCGACCTCGAGTGCGTCGGAGACTTCCTGCATGGGCGCGATTATCCAGCCCGCGCCCGAACGCACGGCCCGCCCGGCTCAACGCTGCGGCAGCAGCCGGGACGGATCGATCGGTCGCCCCTGGCGCCGGATCTCGAAGTGCAGGTGCACGCGCTCGGACTCGCTGGAGCCCATCTCCGCGATCTTCTGGCCCCGGCGCACGACCTGATCCTCCTTCACCAGGAGCGTCTGGTTGTGCGCGTAGGCCGACAGGAACAGGGCGTTGTGCTTGACGATCACGAGGTTGCCGTAGCCGCGAAGGCCCGCGCCCGCATAGACAACGCGGCCATCTGCAGCGGCCAGCACCGGGTCGCCCGCCTTGCCGCCGATCGACAGGCCCTTGGCCTGGCGCGCCTCGTCGAATCCGCCCAGCACCGG
>JBIIED010000085.1:0-11180 GCA_044237995.1 Rubrivivax sp.
CTCTCGCCCTGGGCGCCTCGGCGGGCACCTGGGGCGCCCTCGCCGGGCGGCCCGCTGCCGCCCAGGAGCGCACCGTGCGCTTCATCCTGCCCAATGCCACAGGCTCCGGCGTGGACGCCATCACGCGTGCGGCGCAGCCTGCTCTGGCCAAGGCCCTGGGCCACCCCGTGATCGTCGACAACCAGGCCGGAGCCGGCGGCGTCGTGGGCCTGCAGGCCCTGGCGCGCTCGCCGGCCGACGGCTTCACGCTGTCGGTGGTGTCCAACAACGTCGTCATCTTCCCGAGCGTGCTCAAGTCCATCCCCTTCGACATGCCGGGAGACTTCACGCCCATCGCCGTAGTGGGCTACACGCCCATCGTGCTGGTGGTGAACCCGAAGGTGGCTGCCACCCACGCCAGGGAGTTCGCCGCGCTCGTCAAGGCCCGCGGCAGCGACATGAACTACGCCTCGGGTGGCAACGGCACCATCCTCCACCTGGCCACCGAGATGTTTCTCGAGGAGGTCGGTGCGAAGGCGCGCCACATTCCCTACAAGGGCGTGGGCCCGATGCTCACTGACCTCATCGGCGGGCAGGTGCAGTTCGCCACCGCGGCGCTGCCCAGCGTGCAGCAGCACCTGAAGACGGGCGCGCTGCGCGCCATCGGCGTGGCCACGCGCGAGCGTGTAGCGGCCGCTCCCGAGATCCCGACCTTCGCCGAGCAGGGCCTGCCGGGCTACGACGTCGAGGCCTGGTTCGCCGTGATCGGGCCCAAGGGGCTGTCTGCAGCCGAGGTGCAGCGCATCCACGCCGCGGTGATGGCCGCCTTCTCCGATCCCGCCGTCAAGGAGACGATGGCCCGCCAGGGCAACGTCATCAACGTGCAGCCAGCCGACCGGGCAATGCCCTTCTTCCGAAGCGAGCTCGCGAGGTACGCCCAGCTCGTGAAGAAGGCCGGGGTGGAGGCGCAGTAGGCGGGGCGCGAAGCGGATCGGGGGCCGATTCACGCAGATGGCCCCCCCGACAGGAATCGAACCTGTATCTAGCGCTTAGGAGGCGCTCGTTCTATCCATTGAACTACGGCGGGTGGAGCCTTGGAGTCTAGCGCGCAAGGCAAGACGTCAGCACCCATGACGCCGTACTGCCTGGGCTGCACCATCCTGCGCGAGCTGGTGAAGGCAGGCTACCCGCCCTTCTGGGCCTGGAGAGCCCGCCCCCGACGACGTCCCCAAGCTGCACTTCGATGGCCGGCAGCTGGCGACCCTGCGTGCCCTGGGCGAGTACCGCGGCAAGCGGCAGCTTGACGTGTCGCAATCGCCCGAGGTGTTGAGCGACTTGCGGCAGGTGGCCGTCGTCGAGTCCACGGAGTCGCCCAACCGCCTGGAAGGAGTGGTGGTCGCGGCGCACCGCCTGAACGCGCTGGTGCTTGCTCGATCTCGGAGATCGAAGTCGCCTGCCCCGGAATCAGTCGCGACATGGTGCGCGTCGTGCTGCACGCTACCCCAGGACCTCCCCGGTCGCCCGGCACGCTCCTGCTGCAATGGGATGCGCCATCGGTGTCGGCCTGGGAGACAGGCCTGTGAAGGCAGGGCACCCGGTGAGGAGCGGCGAACCAACCTTGGCATGATCGCCTCTCCCCCCCGGAGCCATCCCCTCATGACCCCTGTGCAATTCGAGGTCCGACAGGACCAGCTCTCCACGTTCCGCCTGCGGACGCTGCCCGAGGAAACCTTGTTGCCGGGCCAGGTACGGGTGGGCATCGAACACTTTGCCTACACCGCCAACAACATCACGTACGCCGCGTTCGGCGAAGCGATGTCCTACTGGCGCTTCTTCCCGGTGCCGCCCGATGCCGATGGCACGACCTGGGGGTGCATCCCGGTTTGGGGCTTCGGGCGTGTGGTGGAGTCGCAGCACCCGCAGGTGGCGGTGGGCGAGAGGTTGTACGGGTACTGGCCCATGGCCTCGCACGCCGTGCTGACGCCGGCGCGCGCTTCGTCCGCCGGGCTGTCTGACGGCGCCCCACACCGCGCCGGGCTGCACGCCGTCTACAACCAGTACGTGCGCTGCAGCGCCGATCCCTTCTACACGCCCGACAGCGAGCCGATACAGGCGTTGCTGCGGCCGCTGTTCACCACGGCCTGGCTGATCGACGACTTCCTCGTCGACAACCGCTACTTCGGCACCACCGCCGGCGGCGCCCGTGCCGTGATGCTGCTGTCCTCGGCCAGCAGCAAGACGGCCTGGGCGACCGCCGCGCTCCTGGCGCAGCGGCCGGAGATCGAGGTCGTGGGCCTGACCGCTCCCGCAAACCGCGCGTTCTGCGAAAGACTCGGTGTCTACCACCGGGTGCTTGCCTACGATGAGCTCGACGAGCTGCCCGCCGAAGCACCGTGCGTGTATGTCGACTTCGCGGGAAGTGCGCCGCTGCGCCGAGCGGTACACGGGCGCATGGCTCGCCTGGCCTACAGCTGCGCGGTCGGCGGCACCCATGTCGACTCGCTGAGAGGGGCCGGACGTGACTTGCCTGGACCCGCACCGGTGCTGTTCTTCGCTCCGGCACAGGTGAAGAAGCGCCAGGCTGACTGGGGCGCGGCGGTGCTGGGCGAGAGGCTGGTGGCTGCCTGGCATGCGCTGCGGGTTCGCGCCACCGGGGCCGCGCCTGCCTGGCTGGCGGTGCAGCGGCATCAGGGGCCGCAGGCGGTGGCCGCAGCACACGCTCAGGTCCTCTGCGGTCGAAGCGACCCGCAGGTGGGCCACCTGCTGTCGCTGGCACCCTGAGCCTGGGGATCGGGCGCCAGGGTAGGCCTGCGCAGCAAGCATCGGCCCCGTCAATTCACGCGACGGCCTGCAGGCTTGACGGGAGCCCCTGCGGCATCCCAAGGCGCGCGGGCATTGAGCGTGTGCGGAACCGACGAGCCGGGGTCAGTCCACCTTCGCCCCCGACTCCTTCACGATCCTCGCCCACTTGCTCGCGTCCCGCCGCAGGAAGTCCGCGAACTGCTCGGCACTGCCGCCGGCCATCGAGATGCCCATGGTGCGCAGGCGCTCGGCCACATCGGGCAGTTGCAGCACCTTGTTGATCTCCGCGTTGACGCGTGAGGTCACTTCACGCGGCGTGCCCGCTGGTGCGAAGAAGCCGAACCATTGCAGCGCCTCGAAGTTCGGCACCGCCGCTGCCACCGGGGCCAGGCCGGGTGCGATGGGCGAGGGGCGTGCATCGGTCACGGCCAGCGCGTTCAACTTGCCGTCCTTCACGTGCGGCAGGAAGGCCACGGCCGTGCCGAAGGCGACCTGCACGTTGCCGGCCAGCAGGTCGTTGAGCAGCGGCGCATCGCCCTTGTAGGGGATGTGGCGCATGTCCACGCCTGCGGCGGACTTGAAGTACTCGGCCGTCAGGTGCGAGATGCTGCCGTTGCCTGTGGAGCCATAGGCGATCTTCGTGGGGTTGGCTTTCGCGTAGGCCACGAGTTCGGGCACGGTCTTCGCCGGCAGCGAGGGGTGGGCGGCCACCAGGATGGTGGCGGTGCCCACCAGCAGCAGCGGCGCGAAGTCGCGCACCGGGTCATAAGGCGGCTTGGCGTACAGCGCGGGCGCGATGGCGTGCGTGCTGCTGGTGCCCAGCAGGATCGTGTAGCCGTCAGCGGGTGCCTTGGCCACGGCGTCCGAGCCGATGGTGCCGCCGGCGCCGGCGCGGTTGTCCACCACGACGGGCTGGCCCAGGGCCGGGGCCAGTTTCTCGGCCACGATGCGGCCGACGATGTCGGTGGAACCGCCAGCGGGGAAGGGCACCACCAGGCGCAAGGGCCGCGCAGGCCAAGCCTGCGCCAGCACGGGGGTGGCCACGGTGGCGGCCACGGTGGCGGCAACAGCGGACAGCACCGTGCGGCGGGTCAAGCGAAACGACATGTCGGGCTCCTCAGCGAGCGGTGGCGGCAGCAGGGTGAGCTGCCATGGCGCGGGTCGGCACCGGGCCGAGCATGCCTTCGGCGATGCGCCGCGCGGTGTTGAGCGAATCGGTCAGGCCGAGATGGCCGTGGCCGGTGGCGATCCACAGCCCCGCATGGCGCGGCGCGGGGCCGATCACCGGCACCGAATCGGGCATGCAGGGCCGGTGGCCCATCCAGGTGGTGGCCGGCAGGCCCTCCAGGCCCGGGAAGGTGTCGCGGGCGATGCGCCCCAGCAGCGCAGCGCGGCGCGGGTCGGGCGGCGCCGTGGTGCCGCCGATCTCCACCGTGCCGCCCACCCGCAGGCCTTCCTCCATCGGGGCGACGAAGACCTTCTTGTCCACGAGCACGACCGTGCGCGACACGGTGCCGTGCGCGCCCTGGAACTGGATGTGGTACCCGCGCTGGCTCTCCAGGTGAAGCGGGATGCCCAGGGGCCTGAGCAGCTGCGGCGACCAGGCGCCCGCCGCCACGACGACATGGTCGAACACGGCATCAGGCAGCGTGCCCGCGCCCTGCAGGCGCCAGCCGGGCGGTGCGGGCTGCAGGGCCTCGACGCGTGCCCGCACCGTGCCGCCGCCCGCCCGTGCATACGCGGCATGCAGGGCCAGCACGTAGCGGTGCGGGTTGAGGATGGTGGCGTGGTCCGGCATCCAGATGCCCACGCGGTAGCGTGCGTGCACCATCGGTTCGAGTGCCTCGATGCCGGAGCGGTCCAGCTGCTCGTAGTGCCAGCCGTACTCGCGGCGCAGGCGCCAGCCGCCCGCATCCTTGCCCAGCGCGTCCGCGTCCGGGTACAGGTGCAGGTGGCCCTGGCGGTGAAAGAGCTCGGGCACGCCGATCTCGCGTGTCATGGCTTCGTGGGCCTCGAGGGCACCGCGGTGAATGTCGGCAAGCTTGCGCGCGGCTTCCTGCACCGCTGCCGGCGTGGCCGATGCCACGAAGCGCAGCAGCCAGGGCAGGGCGCGCGGCAGGTAGGCAAGCGGCAGATGCAGCGGGCTGTCGCCGTCCAGCAGCATCTTCGGCACCGAGGCCAGCACGCCGGGCATGGCCACCGGGGCGACGGAGGCGGGGCTCACCGCGCCGGAGTTGCCCGAGCTGCAGCCGCTGCCGGGCTCGTCGCGGTCGACAAGCGTGACCTGCGCGCCGCGCTTTCGCAGCTCGTACGCGATGGCGGTGCCGACGATGCCCGCGCCGACGATCGCAACACGTGGATGGGAAGAGGGCGACATGGGCGGCGGGTTCAGGGAGTCGATGCGCCGGCGCGGCGCTTGTCGGAGATGAGCTTGCCGTCCTTGAACACCATCTGCAGGCGACGCACGTTGTGGATGTCCTCCAGCGGGTTGCCGCCCACGACGATGAGGTCGGCGATCTTTCCCTTCTCGATGGTGCCCATCTCGTCGCCCAGGCCGCAGATGGCCGCGCCATTGCGCGTGGCCGCAACCAGTGCCTGCCAGGGTGTCGCGCCGTCGCGCACCCACAGGCCGAGCTCGAGCAGCGCGGCATCCTTCAGCGGGCGGATGTCCGAGCCCAGCGCCATCCTCACCCCGGCCTGGAGTGCCTTCAGGAAGCCCTGCTGGTGCACGTCCTGCGCGGCGTCGGCGCGGCAGCACAGCGCATGTGCAAGGTTGCGGTTCTTCACCCAGCGCTTTTCCCAGTCGTTGCTGGCCTGGTTGGGCGTGAGGTGGCTGATCGACAGCGTGGGCACGAACCAGGTGCCGTGCTCCACGAACAGCTCGATGCACTCGTCGTCGAGGATGTAGCCGTGCTCGATGCTGTGGGCGCCGGCGAGGATGGCTGCCTTCACGGCCTGCGGGTTCGTGGCGTGCGCCATCACCTTGAACTCGCGCAGCTTGCAGATGTCGAAGGCGGCCTTCAGTTCCTCGGGCAGGTGGAACGAGTGGCGGTGCAGGTCCCAGGGCGGGCCCATGATGCCGCCGGACAGGTTGAGCTTGATGTGGTCCACGCCGTTCTTGATCTGCTCGCGGATCGCCTTGACGAAGCCGTAGGGGCCGTCGCATTCCAGCGCGTGCCCGGAGGTGAGGAAGTGGCCGCCGGTCGTGGTGAGGAAGTGGCCTGCCGCGAACAGCTTGGGTCCCACGTACTGGCCGGAGTCGAAGGCCCGCTTCCAGGCCACGTCCATGAAGTCGTGCGCGCCTGCGCAGCGAAAGCCCACGATGCCCGAGTCGAAGAGCGCCGCCTGCAGCCGGTGGCCGAACAGCGTGACCTGCTCGGCCAGCGGCATCTCGGCGGTGGACTGGAAGTAGTCCGGGTGGATGTGCACGTCCCACAGGCCGGGCATCAGCCAGTTGCCCTGGAGGTCGATGACCTGCGCGTCGCCGACCTGCGGCTCGGGCGTGTGGAAGATCTCGGCGATGCGGCCATCCTCGAGCAGCACCGCGCTGCCCGGGCGCGCTTGCGGCTGTACGCAATCGACGAGGTTGACGTGGGTGAGCAGCGTCCTCATTCGGCGACGATCCCCACCCTGGCGGCCAGCGCCTTCCACTTTGCCACCTCGTTTTGCACGAAGACGGCGAAGGCCTCGGCCGATTGCGGCGAAGGCAGGATGTTCCTCTCGTTGAACGCCTGCACCAGCTCGGGCGACTGCAGCACGGCGAGGGCTTCGGCATGCACCCGGTCGGCTACCGCCTTGGGTGTCTTGGCGGGCAGGAACAGCCCGAACCAGGTGCCGCCGGTGAAACCGGCCAAGCCTGCCTCGCCGAAGGTGGGCACGTTCGGCGCACTGGGCAGCCGCTGTGCGGACGCCACCGCGATCGCGCGCAGCCGGCCGGAGCGCACGTGCTCCAGCACGGCGGGGGGCGTGTCGAAGGTGTATTGCACCTGGCCGCCGATCAGGTCGGTGATGGACGGGCCGCTGCCCTTGTAGGGGACATGCACGGCCTGGATGCCCGCCGTGGCCTTGAAGAGCTCGCCAGTGAGGTGGTTGGAGGTGTTGTTGCCGAAGGAGGAGTAGTTGAGCTTGCTCGGATTGGCCTTGGCGTAGGCGATGAACTCCTGCAGCGTCTGCACGGGCAGCTGCGGGTTCACCACCAGGAAGAAGGGAACCTGCCCCACGAGCGTGACCGGCTGCAGGTCGCGCACCGGGTCGTAGGGCATGGCCTTCATCGTGATCGGCGCGATCGACACCTCCGGCGACGCGGCCAGCAGCAGCGTGTAGCCGTCCGGGTCGGCGCGCACGACGGAGGTGGCTCCCACCGTGCCGCCGGCGCCGGCGCGGTTCTCGACAACGAAGCTCTGCCCGGTGCGGCGGCCGATGCGCTCGGCAAGCAGCCGGCCGGCGATGTCGGTGCTGCCGCCCGGCGGGTAGGCAACGATGATCTTGACCGGCTTGGCGGGCCATGCCGGTGCCTGGGCGAGGGCGCTGGCGCCCGCGAGCCCCGCGGCGGTGCTGGCGATGAAGTGGCGGCGGTCCATGGTGCGTGCGTGAGGCGGTGGGGGAGTGGCCAGTGTATCGGCCGGCATATCGTCAGGCAATCTGCGAAGATTGCAATACGATCTCGTGGTTCCCGTGATGCCCGGCCCCGGGTCTGGCCACTGACCCCGCAATCCTTCCGAACGGACACCATGCCTCGATCACTCACCATTGCTGCCGCCCAGACCGGCCCTGTCGCGGACGGGGATTTCGCGACCATCGAGGCCGCCGCCCATGCCATGCTCGATGAGGCGGGCCACCTGGGCGTGCAACTGCTCACGTTCCCCGAACTCTTCCTCACGCCCTTCTTCGCCAACCGGCTGGTGGAGGACTTCGACCGCTGGTTCCTGGCTGCCGATGCGCCGCTGCTGCGGCGGCTGCGCGACAAGGCTGCGGGACACAGCATCGCGCTGGTGCTGCCCTTTGGCGAGAAGGCGAGCGACGGCTACTACAACAGCGCCCTCGTGTGCGATGCGCAGGGTCGCGAGGTCGGCCGCTACCGCAAGACGCATATCCCGGCCTACTTTCCCACCGAGGGGCCGGGCGGCACCGGCAGCTTCGAGAAGTTCTACTTCACGCCTGGCGCCTCGCTGCCGGTGTTCGCGGTGGCCGGCACCACCATCGGCATCCAGATCTGCAACGACAGGCTGTACCCGGAGGCCTCGCGCGCACTGGCAATGGCCGGCGCCGAGATGCTCGTCATGCCGATTGCCTACTCCACCTATGCAGACCCGGCTCAGCGCACCTCGATCTGGGAGGTGCCGCTGCGCGCCCGTGCCTACGAGAACGGCGCCTGGGTGCTCGCGTGCAACCGCGTCGGCGTGGAGGAGCCGCGCCACCACCTGGGCCGCAGCATGGTGGTGGACCCGCGCGGGATGGTCCTCGCGGAGGCTGGCACCCAGGAGCCCGAGCTCCTGACCGTGCAGGTCGACCTCGATGCTGTCGGCTCGGCCCGCAAGAAGTTCCCGTGGTGGCGCGACCGCCGGCCGGACCTCTATGGTCCGCTGGCCGGCCGCTGATGGCCGCTGCGGCGCCCCGTACGCCGGCGGCGGCCGGCCGTGCCCACCGCCCCGCTGGCGAGGCTGCGGGGCAGGGCAGCGCGCTCTTCGTCGGCTCCGTTGCCAAGTGCTTCCAGGTGCTGGAGGCACTCAACAGCGCGGGCTGCCCCTTGGGCCTCAAGGACCTGGCCGCGCACTCCAGGCTGGATCGAAGCGCCGTGCAACGCATCACCCACACTCTGCGTGTGCTGGGCTATCTGCGGCAGGACCCCGAAACGCGCGCCTTTTCCCTCTCGGGCCGCATGCTCGAGTTCGGCCACACCGTGCTGGCCACCGACCGCGTACGCCATCACGCCCAGCCGCACCTGGAGGCGCTCAACCGGCGCACGGGCGAGACCGTCAACCTGATGGAGCTCGAGGGTGAGGAGATCGTCTACGTCACGCGCTTCCCGAGCATGCATGCGGTGAGCGTCGATCTGCACGTCGGCTCGCGCCTGCCGGCGTTCTGCACCGCGGCCGGGCGGGCCATCCTCTCGTGCCTGGACGAGCCCGAGGCCCTGGCCGTGCTCAAGGGCGCGCGCCGCACGGCGATGACGACGCACACCGTGACCGACCTCGACGCCCTGCGCCGTGCGCTGGCGGCCGCGCGCAAGCTCGGCTACGCGCTGAACAACCAGGAGGCCTTCATCGGCGATCTGTCAGTCGCCGCCCCGCTGCGCGACGCGCGCGGCCGCCCGGTCGGCGCCGTCAACATCGCCGTGCCCACCCCGCGCTGGCAGCTGCCCCAGGTATTGGAGGTACTGGTGCCCCAGCTGTTGCGCACGGTGCAGGCGGTGAACCGGGCGCTGCAGGCGGGCTGAGCCTGACAGGGCGGGTGTTCCTCACCCCTTTCGCAACCCCAGCGCCATCACCGCCCCCACCACCACCAGCGCCCCCACCACCTGCACGGGTGCGATCGCCTGCCCGAGCACGGCCCAGGCCAGCACGAGGGCGAACACGGGCTCGACGTTCATGATGGCCGAGTTGCCCACCACGCCCAGGCGGGGCAGCACGGTGAACATGATGGTGAAAGCGGTGCCGTAGAGGAAGGTCAGGGCGGCCAGGCCGACCCAGCCCGCCGGGGCCGTGGGCAGGTGAAAGCCGCCTTGCGCACCCACGGCGGTGAGCGCCACCACGGCGGCCAGGCCCATGGTGGTAGCGGTGCGCACCCGTGCGTCCACGGCTGCGGCCTCGTGCTGCGTGAGCACGAGTGCCAGGCCGAAGGTGGCCGCTGCCGCCAGCGCGAAGGCCACGCCCGCACCGATGCGGCCCCACTGCCCGGCGGCACCGAGCCCGGAGGCGGCGCCCAGCACGTCCAGGGCCAGCGCCAGCCCGAAGAGGATCACCGGCATGGCCAGCAGCAGCGCCCGCTCGGGCCGGCGGCCATAGAACAGGGCCGACCACAGGGCCGTCCAGATCGGATAGGTGTTGAAGGCCAGCAGCGCCAGGGCCACCGGCAGGCGCGCCACCGAGGAGTACAGGCACAGGCTCTGAACGCCCACCAGCAGCCCGATCAGGGGCAGGAAGCGGCGCTGGCGCGGGCTGAAGCTCACGCGCACCTGCTGCACGGCCAGGATCGCCGTGATCACCAGCGCCGTGACGGTGCTGCGCACCACCACGGCGGTGGCCACGTCCACGCCGTGGTTGAAGGCGACGCGGGCGGCCACGTGGTTGGCGCCCATCATCAGCGCGATGAGCAGCAAGGTGGCAAAGGCGGCGCCGGTGAGGGCGCGGCCGGAGGCAGCGGTCATGCCCCTGGCCTCATGCATCCCCCTCGATGCCGATGAACACGCGCCCGCCCTCCACCCGCACGGGGTAGACCCGCACCGGCGCGGTCACGGGATCGCACAGCGGCCGGCCATCGCGCACGTCGAAGCGGCCCTGGTGCAGCGGGCACTCGATCTCGTGGCCTTCGAGGAAGCCGTCGCACAGGCGGGCGTTGCCGTGGGTGCACAGGTTGTCGCTGGCGTACACCTCGGCGCCTGCGGTGTAGACGGCCAACTCACGCCCGGCCACCGTCACGGGCCACACATCGTCGTTGGGCAGTTCGTCGGTCGACATGGCGTCGACCCAGTTCGTGGCGGGCATGCAAGCCTTTCTCGGCCGGTCGGCCGGGACGTTCAGATCGGGTAGATCAGCGAGTTCGGGATCATCTCGCTGTCGTAGATGCACTCGCGCGAGGCGAACTTCAGGCCCTGCGGCGTGCGCACCACCACGTCCAGGTAGCGGCCCACGTTGTACACGGTGGACAGCTCCGACAGCTTGGTGCGAAACACCGCGTAGTTGGCCTCGCAGCGCAGGCCTTGCGGCGTGACCTCGCGCACCACGGGCGCGCCCACCACGTGGCGCTGGTAGTACGGGTCGTGAAAGAGCGTCTCCTGGATGCCGTAGGCACGGTCCTTGAGCATGCCCTTGCTCGTGAGCGAAATCGTGGCCAGCGGGAAGCCGCGCTCGTGGTTCTCGCGCGGCTGCACGCGGTAGACGCAGTCGTCGGTGAAGAACTCGGGCCACTGGTCCCAACGGGCGGCGTCCACGGTGCTGGCGTAGTCGGCGTAGAGCTGGTTCAGGGCCAGCCAGTCCTCGAAGGTGATGCCGACGGACGTCATGCCCGGTCCTCCATCACCTCGCGCCAGTAGCGGTACATGCCGCGGATCAGTGTCTCGGTGACCATGTGCTCGGTGTCCTCCACCTCGCGCCCGCCGAGTTCGGCCAGCGCGCGGTGGAAGGGCTTGCTCTCGAAGGCCTGCTGGCTGAACTCGATCACCTCGCCGTCGTCGGCCGAGA
>JBIIED010000341.1:0-3274 GCA_044237995.1 Rubrivivax sp.
GTCGTAGCGAAACGGCGTGGCCAGCAGGTAGTCCAGGCCCGCCGTGCCATCGGGCTGAGGAGGCTTGCTCGATTCGAGCAAAGACTCCAGCAGATCCTGCTCGTCGCGGTTGTCGACCAGCTTCATCGTGGCGGCAATGTGCTGCGACTCCACCATGCGCCAAGCCTGGCCGCGCCAGGCGAAGGCCTCAGACGCGACTGCGGGAGGCGTCCAGGTAGTGAACGACACGGACCAGCCCCTCCGTTTGACGAATCAGATCGACCGGACGGCCATTGAGCCCGCGGTTCTCGCTGTTGAGCCACTGGCGCGCAGCCTGCTCGTTGCCAACGATGGAGTCCAGCGAACGGAACACGCGCACGAACAGCAAGGCAAATTCCCATTCCTTGCGGCGCACATCGAGCATGTAGCCGCCTTTGTAGAGGCGGGTCACCGTGGGTGGACTGACGCCCAGGATCTTGGCCAGCAGAGAGCGCGAAATGTCCAGCCGCTCAGCGGCCCGCGCTACGGCCTTGGTGAGCACCGAGGACGGGTTGGGCTGGGCGGCGAGGCTGCGGGTAGATGCACTCACGGGGAGACTCAGAAGATATTTCTGTAGAAAACTTCGTACACCATTATTCTCCCAGAAATCTTGTGATCAGGGCATCGACGAGCTCAGGACAGTGTCAGGCGGGTCAGCGGGCGAAACCGGGCGAAGTCGCCGTCGAAGGTGACCAGACGCACGTTCGCGGACTGCGCGAACGCGGCCAGGTAGGCATCGGTGAGCAGGCGGGGCGGCAGCGAAGGGTCCACCAGGCGCCGATAGGCGGCCTCGCAGCCTGCGGGCTCGGGCAGGACGCCCACCCCCGGCCAATCCGACAACTGGGCATAGACATCCATCGCCGCCGCGGCACTCAACACGCCCGGGCCCATCACGCGCGGCTGCGTGAGCAGGCGCACCAGGCCCAGCATCGTGACGCGGCAGAACCACACGGGCCCGCCGCGGCGGCCGCCCCACCACTGCCGGGCGGCCGCGTGGTGAGGATGCCCGGCATGCACCAGGGCTAGCCAGACGTTGACATCCGGGAAGTCGTCAGCGGCGGGCATCGGGCGCCTCGCCGGGCTCGAGCAGTTCGAAGAGGCCCGCGTTCGTGAAGGCCTCGGGCGGCAGCGCCGCCTGGGCCCGGATGGTGGGCAGCTCGCGCGCCGCCGCTGGGGGTGGCGCGGCGGCTTCTTCAGGCGCGCGCAGCCCCCGCTCCACGAAGGCCAGCACCACCTCCTTCATGGGCAAGCCGCGAAGGGCGGCATGCGCCTTGAGCTGGCGGTAAAGGGGATCGGGGAGGTCGATGGTGGTGCGCATCAAAGCAGCTTAGCATTTTGGTGCGTGCCTGGCAGATGCGCAACGGCCACGCCCTCTGCGCGGCACTGGAACATTCATACCCGCATGGCCATGTCGCCATAGCGGGCGATGTGCTCGTCGGCGGTGATCAGGCGCAGGGGCTCCGAGACGGCTTGGGCCAGGAGCAGGCGGTCGAAAGGGTCGGCGTGCAGCGGCGGCAGGCCCTCCAGGGCAAGCACATGCTGTGCTTCCACGGCGAGGATGCGGTAGCCGGACTGGCGAAAGTACCCCAAGGCCTCGTCGGCTCCCACCGGCATGTGGGAGGGGCGAACGGCGCGCTTGATGGCGATCTCCCACAGGCTGGCGACGCTTACCCACACCTGTGAATCGGCCGCCGAGATCATGTCTCGTGCGCGCCGCGGCAGGCGCGGCGAATCGGCGATGGCCCACAGCGCGATGTGCGTATCGAGCAGCAGATTCACCGAGCAGGTACCTTGCCGGTGGCCAGGGTAGTGCCAAAGAGTTCGGCCACGCGCTCGTTGTCGACATCGATGTCGTCGGGCACGCAGATGCGCCCGGCGGCGGCACCGATGCGTGCGGCCGGCTCGGAACGGACGAGCGGCACGAGCCGGGCCACCGGGCGGCCGTTGCGGGAAATGACGATCTCACGCTCCGCCCCTGACTCGAGCGCCTCGACGAGACGCGAGAGGTTGGTCTTGGCTTCCAGCATGTTGACGGTGTGCATGGCGGGTGCGGGCGATGGATGGCCAGAGCTGTGGACGGTCTCAGGTTAGTTTGGTCTGGTCTGGCTAATCATACCGGTATGGTAGCCGAGCCTCGCCAGGATTGCGCCGAGCCGCTGGATGCGGGCTCAGTGGCCGAGGTGTTCGGCCAGCATGCGCTCGACGCCGCTCTGCCAGGGCGGCGGCGTCAGGCCAAAGGCTTGGCGCAGCTTGGAGGTGTCCAGGCGCGAGTTCAGCGGGCGCTGCGCCGGTGTGGGGTATTGGCTTGTGGGAATCGGGCGGATAGCGTCGGGCGCCACCTTCAGAGGGTGCCCGTGCGCGCGGGCCCACGCGATGACGAAGCGGGCGTAGTCGAACCAGCTGGTTTCGCCGGCGGCTACGCAGTGGTAGGTGCCTTGCTTCGTCGGCTCATGCTGAAGCGTGCGCAGCGCGTGAGCGGTGACATCGGCCAGCAGCTCGGCACCGGTGGGGGCGCCGATCTGGTCGCTGATCACGTTCAGGCTCTCGCGCTCGGCGGCCAGGCGCAGCATGGTCTTGGCGAAGTTGCCGCCGCGCGCGGCATAGACCCAGCTGGTGCGCAGGATGAGGTGGCGCGCGCCGCTTTGGCGCACGAGTTCCTCGCCCTCGAGCTTCGTGCGGCCGTACACGCTCAGCGGGCCGGTTGGGGCCTCTTCGGTGCGGGCATGGGTGCCGCTGCCGTCGAAGACGTAGTCGGTGCTGTAGTGGACGAGCCAGGCGCCGAGCTTTTCAGCCTCGCGGGCGAGCACGCCGGGCGCGGTGGCGTTCAGGGCCTGCGCGAGTGCGGGCTCACTCTCGGCTTTGTCGACCGCCGTGTGGGCGGCGGCATTGACGATGACATCGGGCCGCAGGCGCTGCACGAGCGGCGCGAGGCTCTCGGGATGCGAGAAGTCGGCGCGCCGCTCGCCAGGGGAGTCGAAATCGCAGGCGGTGACGGGGCCGAGCGGCGCGAGCGCGCGCTGCAGTTCCCAGCCGACCTGGCCGTTGCAGCCGAGGAGGAGGATGTTCATGGGACTACTCATGGTTCAATCCACATATACTTGGACTTATAAGTGCTTCAGTACCCCGGCAGCACCCCGGCAGGACCGAAGGCTCCCGTAATACCCGAGGCAACCGATGGCCCAGATCACTCTCTATCTTGATGATGCGCTGCTGAGTCGACTGCGCGCATCGGCGGCGCGGCAGCGGATGTCGCAGA
>JBIIED010000086.1:0-11137 GCA_044237995.1 Rubrivivax sp.
ACGCCATGATGTCCATGGTGCGGGACTTCCTCTGCTACGGCAGGTGGGGACCCAATCCTGGCTAGGCGGCTGTGCAGTTCGAGTGGGCTCCACTCGGAGGCAACCTTGTGACGGACTGACCGGCATGGCGAGCTGCAGCAGAGGCCAACCGTGCACTCAAGGTGTCTTCTCGTGCTGATCGTCGATTCGCAGGCTACGAGCCATTCACGCAAGCGGCCAATAGACTTTTGTCCTCTGATGGTCTAATAGACCGCATTGTTCATTCAATGAACTTATGAGTTCATAATGAAAACCAGTCAGTTCAAATCAAGTCTGCTTGAACTACCGCAACGGTCCGCTCACTGAAGGAAATCTCATGTTGAAAATGCTAATCGCTCTCTCCGCCGCAACGGTTTTTTCCGTTGCAGCAAACGCCGCCAACCACGGGAAGGACATTGTTGACACCGCCGTGGCCGCTGGCCAGTTCAAGACGCTGGCGACTGCCCTGCAAGCTGCTGGTCTGGTAGAAACGTTGAAGGGCAAGGGCCCGTTCACCGTGTTCGCCCCCACCGATGAGGCATTTGCGAAAGTGCCGAAGGCTGATCTGGATGCGCTGCTGAAGGACAAGGCCAAGTTGACCGCTGTGCTGACCTACCACGTCGTGCCCGGCAAGGTGATGGCCAAGGACGTCAAGGCCGGCAAGGTGAAAACGGTTCAAGGCAGTGAACTGACCGTGGGCACCACGGGCGGCGTCACGGTCGATAACGCGAAGGTCATCAAGACCGATATCGGCGCCACCAACGGCGTGATCCACGTCATCGACACGGTGGTGCTGCCGAAGTAATCTGTCCCTCGCGCGATCTGGACTTTGGATGCGGCCTTCGGGCCGCTTTTTTACTTCTGGCGTTACTGCCGGTGTGGGCCGACCTCCTGCAGGGAGGACTGGTGTGCTGCGGTCTCGGACGGGTGAGTCGATGCGGGCTGGGGTCGGTAGGAATATGGGACTGACCAGGCCAGTGCGCCGGATCCTGGAGCTGACCGAGCAGTTCGGCCCCAGAAGCACAAAGGGCCGACCACTCGCGCGGTCGACCCTCTGGGGACGTGATTGGTGGGCCCTGTAGGATTCGAACCTACGACCAACGGATTAAGAGTCCGCTGCTCTACCAACTGAGCTAAGAGCCCTTGGGGTTCCGCGCCGCGCCGCCAAGGCGTGGTGGGTTGTGCAGGATTCGAACCTGCGACCAACGGATTAAAAGTCCGCTGCTCTACCGACTGAGCTAACAACCCCCGCGGCAGAGCCCTCGATTGTAGCGCACCTGCGAACCTGCTGCGCTCAGCCTGCCCGGCCGGGGCCGGCACGATCCAGGCAGGCCTGAACCGCCTGCGCGGCGGCCACGAGGCCGAAGGTGGCCGTCACCATCACGCTGGAGCCGTATCCCGCGCACGCCAGAGGCGCACCCGGCTCGGGGTCTGCCTCGCCAGGTTCGTCGCACGCCGCCGGCGGCCGCACCACCGGTTCCCGTGAGAACACGCAGGCCAGCCCGATCGAGCCCGTTCGCGGCGCGCCGTGGTGCTTGCGCAGGCGCTGGCGCAGCGAGGCCAGCAGCGGGTCGTGCGTGGCCTGGGCCAGATCGCCCACCTCGACGCGCTGGGGCTCGCGCTTGCCGCCGGCCGCGCCAGTGAGGACGAGCGGCACGCCGCTTTCCAAAGCCCAGGCCGCAATCGCCGCCTTGGCGCTCACCTGGTCGCAGGCGTCCACCACCGCATCGACCTCGCCGGGCAGCAGCCCGGGCCAGTTTTGCGGCGTGGCGAACTCGTCCACCACCTGCACCTCGCAGGCGGGGTGGATGTCGGCGATGCGCTCGCGCAGCGCCTGCCCCTTGGCCTGCCCGAGCGTGCGGCCCAGGGCCTGCACCTGCCGGTTGATGTTGGACTCGGCCACGTGGTCGAAGTCAATCAGCACGAGGCTGGCCACCCCGCTGCGGGCCAGGGCCTCGGCCGTCCACGACCCGACACCCCCGAGGCCCACCACGGCCACGCGCAGCGCACGCAGGCGCGCGTAGTCGCGGTCCCCGTACAGGCGGCGCAGGCTTCCGAAGCGGCGCTCGTCGGTGCCGTCGGTGTTCAGACCTGCCGCTCCAGCCGCCACACCTGCCAGCGCAGCCCGAGCACGGCGCCCGCCAGGATGCCGGCGAGCGCGAGGAAGCTGCCCAGCGCCAGCGTGGACACCCCCGACAGACCCTGCCCGACCGTGCAACCCATGGCCGTCACGCCGCCGGCTCCCATCAGAACCGCACCCACGAGGTGGTTGGCGGTGTCCTCGGTGCCGCCAAAGCCCTCCCAGCGGAAGCTGCGCGTGAGCAGGGCCACGAGTGCAGCCCCGACGACGACACCCACCGTGCTCACGATGGCCACCGTCAGCACCTTGCTCTTGTCGCTGAAGAGCATCAGCCAGTCCAGCGTGTAGGCCATGGGCGCCACGAAGGTGAGCGACTCCATGCGCCCGCTGTTGGTGGCCATGAAGGTTTCTTCGAGCGTCTGCGGGTGCTCGGCGAGATGCCCGAGCCGGCCACTCACCCACCACACCGCGACGATCACGGCACCGATGCCCACGCCGGCGAAGAGCACCTCGGCGCTGCGGCCCTCGGGCCTGAGGAGCACCCACGCCACCAGCGCGCCGCCGATGGCAAGGCCCAGGGCCAGCGCAAGCATGCGCCGCGAGCCGCCCAGGGCGTGTGCCGCCAGCGAAGGCAGGTCCTGCCCCACGGGCAGGGCGAGCGCCACCTTGTCCACCGTGCCCACGCGCCAGACGCCGAAGAGCCCGCGCATGGCCATGTAGGCGCTGATGCCCAGCACGCAGAACACGACCAGCGCCTTGAGGCTGCCCCCGCCGATGCGCACGAGCGTCTTGCTGCCGCAGCCCGAGGCCAGCACCATGCCCACGCCGAAAAGCAGACCGCCCAGGAGGTTGGAGAGCCAGGCGAGCCGCGCCGGCGCATAGATGGACTTGCCTGCCTCGACCCAGCCCAGGAAGACCATGGTGTTGAAGCCGATCATCGCCACGCCGATGGCCAGCGCCCACATCCGCATGCGGGTCCAGTCGCCCATGTTGACGATGTCGGCCACCGCACCCATCGTGCAGAAGTGGGTGCGCTGCGCGATGGCGCCGAAGACGACAGCCAGCGCGAAAGCGGCCCACAGCACCTGGGCCGCGAAGGCGGGAAGATCCGATTCCTGCATGCCCGGGATTCTAGGCCGGGGGTGCAGGCCTCAGCGCAGCCCGGCCAGCCGCTCCTTGCCGGCCGTGGCGGCCTCGGACTGGGGGTAGGCCTTGATCAGCTCGTCGATCGTGCGGCGCGCGGCTGGGCGGTCCTTCATCTCGGCCTGGCTGTTGGCAATGGCCAGCAGCGCCTCGGGCGCGCGGGGGTGCCGGGGCGCGGCGTTGACGAAGGCCCGGAAGGCAGCGATGGCCTCGCGGTATTCGCGCTTGCCGTAAAGGGCGCTGGCCATCCAGAAGCGCACGGCGTCGTTGTAGCCGCTGCCCGGGTAGCGGCGCGAGAAGGCACCGAATGCGCTCAGCGCGCGGTCGAAGTCGCCCCCGCGCAGCACGCCCAGGGCCTCCTCGAACTGGCGCTTCTCGTCGGGATCGGCCTGGAAATCCTGCCCATCCAGGCTCACCGTCAGGGGCTCGAGCCGGCGCAGGCGGTCGTCGATGCCCTGCGAGACATCCTTCTGGCGGCGCTGGACATCGGCCACCTCGCGCGCGAGCTGCTCCTGCTCGCCACGCAGCCGGGCGATGTCGCCGCGCAGCGCATCGATCTGCCCGTTGAGCTCGATCAGGCTGCGACGCAGGGCCAGCAGCGCATCGGCCATTTCCTTGTTCTGGGCAACCTGTCCCGCCTGGCTGGTGGCCTGCGCCGAAGCCTGCGCGGCAGACAGCGCATCGATGCGGGTGAGCACCTCGGCCAGGCGCGAGCGTGTGGCCTCGTCGTTGGCCGAGACGCGGCTGCGAAGCTCGAGGATGGCCTTGCGCGCCTCGTCATCGGAGAACAGGGCGTGGGCGGGGCTGGCCAAGCCGGCGGCCAGCAGGGCTGCCAGGGCCAGCGCCCCCGGCGCTGCCTTTGGCCGCCAGGTGCGGGGCTTCAACGCTTCTCCTTGAGCTCGACCCGGCGGTTCTTCTCCCAGGCCGCCTCGTCGTTGCCCTCGGCTGCCGGGCGCTCCTTGCCGAAGCTCACCGCCTCGAGCTGCCCATCGGCCACGCCCAGCAGCACGAGTGCGCGCGCCACCGACTCGGCCCGCTTCTGGCCCAGGGCCAGGTTGTATTCGCGCCCGCCGCGCTCGTCGGTATGGCCCTCGAGCACCAGGCGTCTGCCCTTGTTGGCCGCCAGCACCCGCGCATGACCCTCGATCACGGGCTGGGCGTCGGGGCGCACGGCGAAGCTGTCGAAGTCGAAGTAGACGACCCGCTGGGCGGGCCAGCCTTGCATCGCCGGGGCTACCGGGGTGGCGGTGTTGACGGTGGGCACCGAACTCTGCGAAGAGACGGCCGAGCCGGAGGCCGCGCCCCCGGCCGTCGCACCTCCCCCTGCGGCGCCCGCCTGGGACCCACCGGCGGCCCCTCTGGGCTCGAGCGGCACCGCATCGTTGGGGCGCGCGGTACGCGTCTCCACCGGCGCCTCGTCGAGCTTGACGGACGAGCCGCATCCGGCCAGCAGCGCCGCAGCAGCGGCCCACACGAGCACGGTGGGCGCCAGGCGGGGGAAACGGCGGGGGCGGTTCGGGTTCATGCGTGTCTCCTGCGGGGGGTGGAAATCGTTCCTGAGGGCGGCATGGCGGGCGGGTTCATCGGCCGAAAGGCCCCCACGCCGGCTCGCGCATGTCCAGCCCGCTCGTGAGCAGGCGCGTGCGCACACGACCGTCGAGGGTGGTCGTCATCAGCACGTCGCGCCCCTGGGCGCGGCTGGCGTACACGAGCAGCCGCCCGTTGGGGGCGAAGCTCGGGCTCTCGTCGTCGTTGGTGTCGGAGACGGTACGAATGGTTCCCGTGGCCAGCTCCATCGTCGTCACCCGAAAGGCGTTGCCCTCGCGCGCCACGTAGGCCAGGACGCTGCCGTCCGGACTCAGCGCGGGGCTGATGTTGTAGCTGCCGCGGAAGGTCACGCGCTCGGCGCGCCCGGCCGTGCCGCCGGACACCGGCGTGCGGTAGACCTGCGGGCCGCCGCCGCGGTCGCTGACGAAGTAGACGGTGAGCCCGTCGGGCGAGAAGACGGGCTCGGTGTCAATCGCGCTGCTGGCCGTCAGGCGGCGCGGGTTGCTGCCATCGGCGTTGATCAGGTAGAGCTGCGCCACGCCGTCACGCGACAGCGTGACGGCCAGCTCGCGACCGCTGGGCGCCCAGGCCGGCGCGCTGTTGCTGCCCCGGAAGTGCGCCACGAGCTGGCGCCGGCCCGTGGCCACCTCCTGCACCCACACCCCGGCCTTCTGCGTCTCGAAGCTCACGTAGGCCAGCCAGCGCCCATCGGGCGACCAGGCCGGCGAGATCAGCGGCTCGGCGCTTTGCACCGCCACCTGCCCGGCCTCGCCGTCGGCATCGGTGATGCGCAGCGCGTACTGGCGGCCGGCCCGCGTGACGTAGGCAATGCGCGTGGCAAACACCCCGCGCTCGCCCGTGAGCTTCTCGTAGACCTCGTCGGCCACGCGGTGCGCGGCCAGGCGCAGGTCGGCGGCCGATGCGACGACGGCCTTGGCCAGGGCCGTCTCCCCGCGGATGGCATCCCACAGGCGGTAGCGGATGTCGAAGCTGCCGTCGGCCTGGCGGGAAAAGGAGCCCGACAGCAGTGCATCCGCGCCACGGGCGCGCAGTTCGGCCTGGGGCGCGGGGCTGCGCTCGTCCTGGCCTTCAGGCGGCTCGACGAATCGAAATGCGCCGCTGCGCTCCAGATCGGCCCGCACGATGGCCGACACCGTGGCCGGCCCCACCCCCTCGCCGCGAAGCGGGGAGATCGCGACCGGGCGCGTCGTGGCGCCAATGCCGCGGATCTCGACACTGAACTGCGCAGCAGCGGGCCCGGCCAGCAAGGTGGAGCCGAGGGCGGCAGCGAAGCGTCTGCGAGGCCACATGCGAACCGATTCTAGGGCCGCCGGATGCGGACCGGTCGAGCCCGATAATCCCCGCATGGCCTCGCTGCTTGAGCGCTTTGCCCGCGTGGCGCCGTTTTTTGCCGGCGCCCGCGGGGCGCTTGCCGCTGCGGGCGCGGCCGCGCTCGTGGGCGCCCTCACCGAGCCGCTGATCCCGGCGCTCATGCAACCGCTGCTGGACAAGGGCTTCACGGGCGGGGCCCTGCCGCTGTGGTCGATCCCGCTGGCGATCATCGGGCTCTTTGCGGTGCGGGGGTTGGCAGGCTTCATCGCCAACTACGCGCTGTCGTGGGCCGCGCACCGCGGCGTGCAGTCGATGCGTGACGCGATGTTCGAGCACCTGATGCGCGCGCAGCCGGCGCTGTATGCGCGCCAGAGCGCGAGCCAGCTCACCAACACCCTCGTCTACGAGGTGCAGCAGGGTGCGCAGATGCTCGTGAGCTCGGTGCTCACGCTCGTGAAGGACACCCTCACGCTGGCGGCGCTGCTGGGCTACCTGATGGTGCTGAACTGGAAACTCACGCTCTTCGTGGGCATTCTCTTCCCCGCGGTGGCGTGGGTGATGCGCACGCTGGGGCGCCGGCTGCACCGGCTCACGCTGGCCGGGCAGCAGGCCACCGACGAACTCGCCTACGTGGTCGAGGAGAACGTGCTGGCCTGGCGCATCGTCCGCCTGCACGAGGCTGCGCCCGCGCAGCAGCAGCGCTTCGGCTCGCGCAGCCAGGCGCTGCGCCGGCTGATGCTCAAGTCCACCATCGCCGGCGCCACCATGACCCCACTGACGCAGGTGATGGCAGCCATCGCGCTGTCGGCCGTGATCACGGTCGCGCTCTGGCAGAGCAGCCAGGGTGGGGCCACCGTGGGCAGCTTCGTGGCCTTCATCACCGCGATGCTGATGCTGGTGGCCCCGATCAAGCACCTCTCCGACGTGATGGCCCCGATCACGCGCGGGCTGGCGGCGCTGGAGCGCGCGCTCGCGCTCATCGAGCAGACGCCCGTCGAGCAAGGCGGCACGCATGCCGTGGCACGTGCGCGCGGGGAGATCGAGCTCGAAGGGGTCAGCCTGCGCTATGCGCAGGCTGACTCCAGCGAGGCGGCGCCGCCCTTCGCGCTGCAGGACGTTTCACTGCATGTGCGCGCCGGCGAGACAGTGGCCCTCGTGGGGCCTTCCGGCGCGGGCAAGACCTCGCTCGTGAACCTGCTGCCGCGCTTCCTGGATCCCACTGCGGGGGAAATCCGCCTGGACGGGGTGCCGCTGCGGCAGTGGGAGCTTGGCGCACTGCGCCGCCAGTTCGCCTTCGTGAGCCAGGACGTGGTGCTCTTCAACGACACGGTGGCCGCCAACGTCGCGCTCGGGGCGCCGCTGGACGCGGCCCGTCTGCGCGCCGCGCTGGAGGGCGCCTACCTGATGGGCTTCGTGCAGGGCCTGCCGCAGGGCGTGGACACGCCCGTGGGCCACAACGGCAGCCAGCTCTCGGGCGGGCAGCGCCAGCGCCTGGCGATCGCACGCGCCCTGTACAAGGATGCGCCGCTGCTGATCCTGGACGAGGCCACCTCGGCCCTGGACAGCGAGAGCGAGCGCCATGTGCAGGCGGCGCTGGAGGTGCTGATGCGGGGCCGCACGACCCTCGTGATCGCGCACCGGCTGTCCACCATCGAGCACGCCGACCGCGTCGTGGTGCTGGAGGCCGGACGCGTGGCCGAGCACGGCACCCACGCCCAGCTGCTGGCCGCAGGGGGTCTCTATGCCCGGCTGCACGCGATCCAGTTCAGGGGCTGAGAATCGCGCCTGCACGGCCAAAACTTCCACCAAAGCCGAGACCCTGGAGACCCCACGATGACCCCACCCACGCCTGCGATCTCGCGCTACCCGGTGCCCGCGCTCGAGGCCCTGCCCGAGGACATCCGCGCCCGTATCCTGGAGGTGCAGGCCAAGGCCGGCTTCGTCCCCAACGTGTTCCTGGCCCTGGCGCACCGCCCCGACGAGTGGCGTGCCTTCGTGGCCTATCACGACGCGCTGATGCTCAAGGAGGGTGGCGGCCTGACCAAGGGTGATCGCGAGATGATCGTGGTGGCAACCTCCGCCGCCAACGAGTGCCTGTACTGCGTGGTGGCGCACGGCGCCATCCTGCGCATCTACGAGAAGAAGCCGCTCGTGGCCGATCAGGTGGCCACCAACTACCGCAAGGCCGACATCACGCCGCGCCAGCGCGCCATGCTCGACTTCGCGCTCAAGGTGTGCCAGCGCTCGCACGAGATCGACGAGGCAGACTTCGCAGCCCTGCGTGCACACGGCTTCAGCGACGAGGACGCCTGGGACATCGCCGCCATCACCGGCTTCTTCGGCATGTCCAACCGCCTGGCCAACACGGTGGGCATGCGCCCGAACGACGAGTTCTACCTGATGGGCCGGGTGCCGCGGCGCTGAGGGCCAGGGGCACGCCGGCAGTCGGTACACGCACAGGAACGCTCGTGGAACGTCGCAACGTCATCGGGGCCTCGCTCGGCCTGGCCGCTGCCCTGGCCCCGGGCCTGGGGGCGGGCCAGGCCACAGGGCCGGGTACGGGCGCCAGCACCGGCACGGGCACGGGCAAGGGGCGCCCGGCCAGCCAGAAGGTGCTGCGCATCGTCTCGCCCAGCGAGACAGGCTTCGACCCCGCGCGAGCGGGAGACGTGGCATCGCTGCTCGTCATCGCCCACGTCTTCGAGCCGCTTTACGGCTATGACCCGCTGGCGCGGCCCGTGAAGATGATCCCGCGGGCGGCAGCCGCCCTGCCCGAGGTGTCGGCCGACTTCCGTGAGTGGACGATCCGGCTGCGCCCGAACCAGTTCTTCAGCGACCACCCCGCCTTCGGCGGCAAGCCGCGCGAACTCGTCGCGGCCGATTTCGTCTACAGCCTCAAGCGCTTTGCCGACCCGGCCATGAAGAGCCCGGGCTGGAGCACGCTCGAGCAGGCGGGGATCATCGGCCTGTCTGCGCTGCGGCGCGAGGCCGTGGACAAGCGCCGCGCCTTCGACTACGACCGGCCGATCGAGGGCCTCGTGGCCGTTGACCGCCATACGCTGCGCATCCGCCTGGAGGCTTCGCGCCCGCGCTTTGCCGAACAGCTGGCTGGCAACGCCTCGGGCGCCGTCGCGCGCGAGGTGATCGATGCGGTGGGCGAGGCTTCGATGGAGCATCCGGTGGGCACCGGGCCCTTTCGCCTGGCGCAGTGGCGCCGCTCGTCGCGCATCGTGCTGGAGCGCAACCCGCGCTACCGCGAGGTCTACTACGACGCGCACCCGGCGCCCGGCGACGCGGCCGGCCAGGCCATCCTGCGCGAGCTCAAGGGGCGGCGGCTGCCGATGGTGGACCGGGTGGAGATCGCCATCATCGACGAGAGCCAGCCGATGTGGCTGGCCTTCCTGCAAGGCGAGATCGACTACACCATCCTGCCCGACGAGTTCATCCCGATGGGCGTGCCCGGCGGGCGCCTGGCGCCCTACCTCGCTCGCCGCGGCGTGCAGGCGAATTTCCTGACGATGCCCTCGACCTTCTACACGATGTTCAACATGGAGCATCCGGTGGTGGGGGGCTACGAGCCGCACAAGGTGGCGCTGCGCCGCGCCATTGCACTGGGTATCGACGTGGGGCGCGAGATCCAGCTCGTGCGCAACAGCTCGGCCGTGCACGCGCAGTCCACGGTGGCCGTGCACCTGAGCGGCTACGACCCCAACTTCCGCTGCGAGATGGGGCAGTACGACCCGGCGCGGGCGCGCGCGCTGCTGGACCTGCACGGCTACCGCGACCGCAACGGCGACGGCTTTCGGGAGCAGCCCGATGGCGCGCCACTGCTTCTGGAGATGGCCACGCAGCCCAACCTCACGGCGCGGCAGCTCGACGAGCTCATGCGCCGCGACATGCACGCGATCGGCTTGCGCATCGACTTCCAGCCCGCGACCTGGCCGGCGCAGTACAAGGCCGCACGCGCGGGCAAGCTGATGCTGTGGTCGGTGAGCGGGCGTGCGGGCTCGCCCGACGGGCTGCACGGCCTGTACCGCTACGACGGCGCGGCCTCGGGAGGCCTGAACCTCTCGCGCTTCGACCGGCCGGAGATGAACCGCGCCATCGAGAAGCTGCTGTCGATGCCCGACGGGCCCGAGCGCGAGGCCGTCTTCCACGAGGCCAAGCTGATCGCCACCGCCTGGATGCCCTACAAGATGCGCATCCACCCGGTGCAGATCACGCTCGTGCACCCCTGGGTCAGAGGCTTTCGGCCACCTCTGTTCCGGCTGAACTGGTTCGAGTACGTGGACGTGGATCCGTCGCGCCGGGCCTAGGCTTGGCCTTGAGCACCTGCGCGGCGCGCCAGAAGCCCAGGCCCGAGCCGTCGACGAAGTGCACGTGGCGGTCGGCCATGAAGTCGCCCACCATGCAGGTGATCGTCACCTCGGGGCTGCGCGCGGTGCCGTAGCGCAGCCGGCCCGCAGCCTCCTGGGCCTGCAGCAGGGCCTCGACGCGCTGGGCTTCGTCCTCAGTCAAGTCGAGCACGAGGCGTATGCCGCCGGCGAGCTTGCGAAAGTCCGAGCGTGTGGCCATCGCCTGGCGATACGCGCTCGCATCCACCGGGCCCAGGCGGCCGCCCAGGGCATGGGCGGCACGGATCCACGCTGAGCCGAAGAGGGCTTTCCCAACGCGCCAGGCGCGCGCCGGCAAGGCCCTCCCGGCTCCGTGCGCCGACGGTTGCCCCGTGCCCACTGCTCCCACCTCCAGCCGCAGCGCACGCCGGCCCGGTGTGGCCGGCGGCACCAGCCGCGTGCCATCCCCCAGCGGCGAGACCAGCGCGCTGGGCACGATGGCGTCCAGGCGAGCCAGCAGCCGCGCCAGCGTGGCCACGCCGTGCTCGCCGGTGGCCACGGGGTCGGCAATCACGCACAGGATCGTGCCGCGCGCCGTGGGCACCGGGCTCCAGCGGCACGACAGCGACTCCAGCCCTGGCACGTGGCCGGCTGCGGCGGGCACCTGCCAGCGCGCCCCAGC
>JBIIED010000087.1:0-11130 GCA_044237995.1 Rubrivivax sp.
TAGAAGCCCCGCCCCAGGCCGCCGGCTTCGCCCACCACATGCGTATCGGGCACGTGCCAGCCCTCGAAGGCGAGGTCGAAGGAGTGCATGCCGCGGTAGCCGATGGTCGGGATCGCGCGGCCGACGAGCCGGCCGCCACCTTCTTGCTCGCACTCGAAGGCGTGGGTGTCGAAGGAGGGCTTTTCCACGAGCAGCACGCTCAGCCCCTTGTGGCCGAGCGAGCGGTCGGGGTCGGTGCGGGCCACCACCATCAGCAGCCCGGCCTTGCCGGCGAACGTGCACCAGGTCTTGGCGCCGTCCAGGCGCCAGCCGCCGGGCACGCGCGTGGCGCGCAAGGCCAGCGAGGCGACGTCCGAGCCGTGGTCGGGCTCGGTGATGGCGATCGCGCACAGCGGCTCGCCTGCGGCGATGCGAGGCAGCCAATGCGCCTGCTGCGCAGACGTGCCGCCGGCCATGAGGGCACGGCTGAGGATCTCGGGCCGCGTGATGAGGCTGCCCGCCGCGGCGAGCGAGCCTTCTGACAGCGCCTCCGTCACCACCACCATCAGCAGCGTGTCCTCGCGCTCGTCGGGCGCGCTGCCACCCAGGCGCTGCGGGATCGACAGGCCGAACACGCCCATCTCGCGCATCGGCTGCAACAGGGCTTCGGGTACCGTGAGGTCGTGCCGGTGGATGGCCTGGGCCTGCGGCGCCACCACCTCCTGCGCGAAGCGCCGAAAGCTGTCCCGCGCCAGCTGGTGCGCCTCGTCCAGGCGCAACCCGCCCACGTCGGCGTCGGACTGCGCCACGGCCTGCCCGGCGGCCTGCCAGGCCTGTGCGCTGCCGGCCTGGCGGCGAAGGGCGAGCCAATGCGGGTCGTCACGCAGCGCCCGCACGGCGGCCGTGTCGAGCCCGGACTCGGCGTACACCGTCTCGAGCCGATCGAACACCGAGACGACGGCCTCCACCGCGAAGAGCAGCGCCAGGGGCGCGCGCAGAGGATCATCCTGCTCGGGTTCGGGCGCGCGTGCCGCGGCCACGGAGGTCTCGGCGGCGAGCAGTTCGGCCGCCACCCATGCGAGCTCGAAGCACGCCAGCTGCTGCGCATCGAGCGCGTCGGCGTCGAGCCGGCCGTGGCGGCTGCAAGTGCGCGCCAGTGCCTGCACGCCGCTGTCGAGTGCACGGCGCAGCCGGAGCAGGACGGCTGTGGCCAGTTCGAGTTCGGTGTCTGGTGTTGTCGTCACGTGGGTCTATTTCACCTGCGCCAGGCACATGTTCTTCTGGTCGTTCGATCGAATGCTGTAGCAGTCGCTGCGCCGCTTCTTCACGATGGCCAGGCACATATGCTTGTCGTCGGAATTGCGGATCGAGTAGCAGTAGGACTCCTGGCCCCTGACCTGTGCCAGGCACATGTTCTTGCGGTCGGCATCTCGGATGGAATGGCAGGCGGACTCGTTGGCCAGCCCGGGCGTGACCATTGTGACGGCCCCTGCAAAACCGAGCATGGACCAGGCGCGAATCATTCGAGATGACATGTTGACCCCCGAGGGAGGATAATTCGTAAAGGGATTATCGGAATCCGCAACAAGAAACGGCAAGTTCGAGCGGATATTTCGATGTCGGGCATTCTTCCCGCCCGTTCGCAATTCGGAGCATTTAATGGCACGCACGTTGTCGGAAATCCAGTCTGAAATCAGTCGGCTCAAGAAGGAGGCCGACAAGATCCGTTCGGCAGAAGTCAAGGAAGTGGTGAGCCGAATCCGAAAGGCGATTGCGCATTACGGGCTGACCGCACAGGACCTGTTCGGCAAGGCGGCCGCCGCCGGTGTCGCTGGCAAGGGTGCGGGTCGCAAGCGCGGTGCAGCTGCGAAGAAGGGCAAGGGCGGCTCCGCCGCGAAGGCCAAGGGGCCGGCCGTGGTGCGCTACAGGGACGAGAACGGCAACACCTGGGTGGGCCGGGGCAAGCGCCCGCAGTGGCTGCGCGATGCGCTGACTGCAGGCAAGAAGCTCGAGGAGCTTGCCGTCAAGTGACGGCGCTGCCCGGAAGGGCGACTGGCGCTGACCGGCCCGTCACCCTCCCGACGGCACTCGGCCGCTCAGGCGGCCAGGCAGTGGCGTGAGGAGCGCTCCCCACCCTGCCACGGAGACCCGCACATGCAGCTGCTGGCCAACACCACCTCGCCATTCGTGCGCATCGCCCGCGTGGCGTTGCTCGAGAAGGGCTTCGACATCGAGCCCACGGTCGTCGACCCTTGGGCCGACGATGCCCGGCTGCGCGCGGCCAACAGCGCCACGCGCGTACCCACGCTGGTGCTCGAAGACGGCACGGCGCTGACCGAGTGCCTGCTCATCGTGCAGTGGCTCGAGGCCGCGCGCCCGGGGCCGCAGTGGCCCGGGCTGCTGGGCTCCGACGCGGGGCAGGCCGCGGGCGTGCTCTCGCGCGCGGGCCTGGCCGTGGGCGCGATCGAGGCTTCCACCATCACCATCATCACGCGCAAGGTGACGGCCCCGGTGCTGTTCGACGAGACGCCAGTGGGCCTGCGCCGGCGCCGCTCGATGGTGGAGGGCATGCTGCGCCTGGAGGCGGTGGCCGGAGAGCTGGCGGCCGACGCCTCGGTGGCGCCGACCCTGGACGTCATCTGCGCCGTGACGCTGTGGGACTACCAGCAGTTGCGCCACGGCGGGCAGCCGTGGCTGCCGGCCACGCCGCGCCTGCAGGCGCTGGCCCAGGGCTGGCGCACGCGCCCGAGCTTCGCCCGGTCGATGCCGCGCGCCGCCTGAGCGCGCCGCCTGAGCAGGCAGCCTGCGCCCGCGCGCCGGCCGCCTGGCCCGGCTCAGTCAAGGCCGCGTGCGCACCTGCGGGCTCAGCCGCTTCCAGGGCAGGTCGCCGGGGTCGGCGGCCATCGGCCCGGCGGCCTTGGCCACGAGCACGTGGCTGGCATGCGGCTGGAAGTCGGCTCGGAAGTGCACCGAGCTCTTCACCACCACGATGCGCATGCGCTCGGCATGGATGTCCACCATGCGCAGCAGCTCGCGGTCGAGCAGCTGCTTCTTGCCGCTGGTCACCGCCACGAGCACGCCGTCGATCTCCAGGCACGCCGAGGCTCCGAGCTGCACGGTCAGCCCCCTCATCATCGGCCCCTTGAGGGTGCAGCGGCCGTCGTCCAGCGCGCGCACCGTGAAGCGCCCGCGCACGGGAGCGTCGCTGGCCGCACCCGTGAAGGTCGGCACGGCCGTTCCCAGTGCCAGGTCCACCTGCGCGCCCACGCCAGCGGCGTGCGCGGCGCGCGCGGCAGCGGGGTCGTACAGCAGGCCCAGGGCCACCTGGCCTGGCCAGCGCCGGCCCGCGCCTTGAGCCAGCAGGGCATGCAGCATGCCGGTGGTGTTGCTGTCGCCGCCCGCGCCGGGGTTGTCCTGGGTGTCGGCGACGACCACCGGCGCGCCTGCGCGCTCGGCCAGCGCCAGCGCCTGCTCCACGGTCTCGCGTGCAGGCCGCACCTCGATGCGCCAGGGGGCGGGATCGGCCGCGCGTGCGTACAGGCGCTGCACGGCCTCCTGGGCACGTTCGCCGTGTGCCCACAGCATCGGCGCGCATTCGTCGAAGTCGGCAGCCGGAAAGCCCGGGCAGAAGGAGCTGACGGTGCCAAGCTCGCGGTCGATGTCGGCGAGCTCGCCGTAGAGGCTGCCCGCAGGCTCGAGGAAGGTGCTCTGCGCGTTCAGCGGGATGAGGTAGGCGAAGCGCTGTGCAGCCTGCGGCTCCTTGCGCCCGGCGCGCAGGCGCCGCGACATCAGCTCGGCCGCGCGCTCGCCGGTCTCGGCCATGTCCACGTGCGGGTAGGTGCGGTAGGCCACGAGCGCATCGGCTTCGCGCAGCATGGCGTGCGTGACGTTGGCGTGCAGGTCCAGGCTGGCGACGATGGGCACCTCAGGGCCCACGATGCGGCGCAGCCGCGCGAGCAGCTCGCCCTCGCTGTCCAGCGCGTGCTCGGCCACTGCGGCGCCGTGCAGGTCGAGGTAGATGCCGTCCAGGCCGCCGCTGTCGCGTGCCGCGGCCGCGTCCTCGCAGATGGCGCCGGCTATGCGCTCGAAGGCGTCACGGGTGACGTAGCTGCTCGGGATGGCTCCGGCCCAGGCCGAAGGCAGCAGCGTCCAGCCCGCGTGTCGACCCGCATCGATGAAGCCGGCCACGGGGATGTTGATGCCGGCCATCTGCTCGGCCATCGCCTGCCCGCGCACGAAGGCCGGAAAGGAGTCGCCGCGCGTGAAGGCGGCCCAGTCCGCCAGGCTCGGCGCAAAGGTGTTGGTCTCGTGCTGGTAGCCGGCGATCAGGATGCGGGGCATGGAAGTTCCGGGGCGCGAAATCCCGCAGCGTAGCCGGGATCGTCAGCGGCGTGCGGCCGGGCCCGAGACGATGAAGCTTCCTGAGGGTCGAGCGCTTGCCCGGGCGATCATGGCTGCACACCCTCAAGCCACTGCGCGATCTGCTCCAGCGGCTTCTTGCGTCCGCCATGAACCGGCACCTCGCACCCTGGCTTGGGGTAGCCCACGACGAGCAGGATGACGGCCTTCTCGTGGGCCGGGCGGCCGCAGATCTCGGCCAGGAAACCCATGGGGCTGGGCGTGTGCGTGAGCGTGGCCAGGCCCGCGTGGTGCAGCGCCGCGATCAGGAAGCCCGTGGCGATGCCCACGCTCTCGGGCACGTAGTAGTGGCTGAAGCGCTCGCCATCGGGGTGCAGGCCGTACTTCTGCGCAAAGATCGTGATCAGCACCGGCGCCTCCTCCAGGAAGGGCTTGTTCGGGTCGGTGCCCAGCGGGCTCAGCGCATCGAGCCACTCCTGGGGCGCGCGCCCGCCGTAGAAGGCGCGCTCCTCGGCCTCTGCCGCCTCGCGGATGCGGCGCTTGCGCACAGGGTCGGTGATGACGCTGAAGAACCAGGGCTGCTGGTTCGCCCCGGAGGGTGCGGTGCCGGCGGCCATCAGGCAGCGCTCGATGATCTCGCGCGGAACGCTGCGGCTGTCGAAGTCGCGCACGGTGCGGCGGCGTGCCATGTCGGCCTGGAACGCTCGCGCGCGACGCACCATCTCCTCTGGCGGATATTCGCGCCAGTCCTTCAGGGGCTCGAGAACGAATGGAGGCGGGGTGGGAGCGGGCACGGGAGGGATCCTGACTTGAACTGGGACGAAGCAGAAGTCTGCGCGAGGACATGCCAGGCAGCCTGGCATGGCTGGCCTCACCGCTGCGGCATGTCCTTGACCGAATACCCCAGGCTCACCGTGGCGTCCTGCGGGATGGCGGGCATGGCCTCGTTCCAGGCCTCCCAGGCCTCGCGCATGCGGGCCAGCCGGTCGCCCTCCCAGGGGCCGCGATTGGCACGTTCGCGCGCGTCGGCCTCGATGTCGAAGAGGTAGTCGTGGCCGTCCACGCGCAGGTACTTCCAGTGCCCGTCGCGCAGCGCGCGCTGGCCGCGGTGGTTCATGCGCCAGGCCATCGGCCGCGCGAAGGTGTGCGAGGCGTCGTGCAGCACCGGCAGCAGCGACACGCCGTCCAGCGCATGGGCGGGGTCAGGCGCGACCCCTGCGGCCTGCAGCATCGTGGCCGACCAGTCCATCGTCAGGCAGTGCTGCGCGCTCACGCCGCCGGCGCCCACCACCGCGGGCCAGTGCACGATGTAGGGCACCCGGATCCCGCCTTCGGTGAGATCCATCTTGCCGCCCACGAGCGGCCAGTTGTCGGAGAAGCGCTCGCCGCCGTTGTCGCTCGTGAAGACGATGAGCGTGTCGTCGAGCCGCCCGCACGCGCGCAGCGCCTGCAGCACCGCGCCGATGCCCTCGTCCATGTGGTGGATCATGCGGCGGTAGGTGTCGACGTTTCCCCCGGCCAGGTGAAAGAGCGAGCCCTCGACCTTCAGCGCGCGGTCGTCGCGCGTCTGCCAGGGCCAGTGGGGCGCGGTGTAGTGCAGGCTCAGGAAGAAGGGCGCGTCGTGCGTCGCCGCGCGGCTGATCCAGTCCACCGCGCGTTGCGTGATGAGGTCGGTGAGGTAGCCATCCTCGCTGCGCTCGTCTTCGCCCATCCACAGGTCATGCCGGCCAGAGGAGTCGGCATGCGTGTAGTAGTCGACGCCTCCACTCATCGGGCCGAAGAACTCCTCGTAGCCCGAGCGCAGCGGCGAGAAGTGCGGCGGGTAGCCCAGGTGCCACTTGCCCATCAGCGCGGTGCGGTAGCCCGCGTCGCGCAGCAGCGAGGGCAGGGTCGGGTGCTCGGGCGGCAGGCCGAGCGTGGTGCTGCCGCGGCTGCGGCTGTTGATCGGTTCCTCGGCCGCACCGCGCAGGCGGTACTGGTAGCGCCCCGTCATCAGCGCAAAGCGGGTGGGCGAGCACACGGGCGAGTTGGCGTAGCCCTGCGTGAAGCGCAGGCCGGCCGCGGCCATCGCGTCGAGCACGGGGGAGACCCGCCCGAAGGAGGCCTCCCGCCCGCCATAGCAGCCCAGGTCTGCGTAGCCGAGGTCGTCGGCGACGATGAAGACGAGGTTGGGACGGCTGGTGCCGCGGGGGTGCATGGTCGACATGCTGCCTCACTCTACAGCAGCCGATGCCCGGCACGGGCCGTGCCGCAGCGCCGGGCGACCCTGACCCCGCTGGCGGTCAACCCAGGGCCGGGGTCGGCTGCCCGGCGGACTGTGCGCGTCGCCGGCGGGCGACGAAGCCTACGGCCATCAGCCCACTGAGCAGCATCGCGTAGGTGCCGGGCTCGGGCACGGCCGAGACGTTGGAGAACTCGAAGGCGTTGGTGGAGCTGACGAAGGTCAGGGAGGAGATCTCCTTGGCTCCGCCGCTGACCGTGAAGTTGACGTAGGAGGCCGCGTTGGTGGCGCTATTGGGGTTGAGGCCCAGAGCAGCGGCGGTGAAGGTCTTGGAGCCGGCGTCGGTGTTGACGATGAGCTGGTTGAAGGTGTCGGGCGAGCCCCACAGGAAGCTCACGCGGCTGGCGCCGTTGGGCAGGTTGAGCGTGGCGGTGACGCCGCCGCCGTTGTTGGTGTTTTGCGTACCGGCGACCGCGCCCCAGTTGCCAACGGTGGTGATGGAGGGGCTGCTGTTGGTCGGGCGCACGGCGTAGGTGAAGGTCTGGCTGGCGTTGTAGATGGCTCCGTTCATCACGTTGCTGCTCGACAGCGTCAGGAAGCTCGAGCCGAAGCTGCCCAGGCCTGTGGTGACCTGTGCGGAAGAGGCGAAGGACGCCAGGGCGATGGCGGCAGCAACGAGGGTCTTGGTGGTGTTCACGGTGCGGGGCTCCTGCGATGAAAGGTGGTTCATGAAGGTGGCTGCGGCGGGTGCCGTGGCCATGGACTGAACTTTGGGCGCGCAGGGCCGCGCTGGCAGTCCCCGGCGCGGGGGGGAAGGGGGCCAAAGAGCGTGAACTGGTTCACGCGTTCGGGCTGCTCGATGCGTCTCGGGCGTGGCATTTTTCGCGTCTCCCCCCGTTCGTGGGGGCCTCGCGCCGTCTCGATCGAGCGTCCCTTGTCGGGCTTTTCGGGCGGGCGCCGCACGCAGCACCAGGCGCAGCGCCCGATCAGCTGCATGCGCCAGGCCTGCGGTGCTAGGCTGCGCGGGGGTTATCCGTTTCGATCGGGCCCCTTGCGCTCCCGGTGCCGGCCCTGGTGCTGCTGGCTTCGCAGCCGGCCTGGCCTGGCTCGCCTGGAAGGGCCGCAGCGCCCCGGCCTGGAGGCGTCCGCTCGCAGGCGCAGCAGTGGTCGGCAGCCTTGCCTGGGTGGCAGCCGGGCTGGTGGCGGGATCGCGCGGTGAGCAGTCCATGCCGGCGCTGCCGCTGACTGCACTGGCAGACGGCAGGCCACTGCACTTGCGCGAGGTTGCTGCGGGCCCTGCCGCGAGGAGATGCCGGTGCTGGCTGCGGCGCAGGCGCGCGAGGTGGGCATCGCCTTCGTCTTCGTCAACCAGGGCGAGCCGCCGGAAGCGGTGCGCGGCTACCTGGTGCGCCTGGGCCTGCCGCTGCGTGACGTGCTGCTGGACCCCGGCTCGCGGCTGCTTGCGGCAGTGGGCTCGCGCGGGCTGCCCACCACCCTCTTCTACGATGCGCAGGGGCGGCTCGTGGACGCGCACATGGGCGTGCTCAGCGAGGCTGCGTTGCGCGTGCGGCTGCACGCCTTGGCGCCAGGGCGCTGATCCGCCGCGCGCCTGCCCCAGGCCACGATCAGCGCAGCGCCACGCTCGGCTGGCCTTCGGACTGCGCGCGGCGGCGGCGGGCGACGAAGCCCACGCCCAGGAGGCCGCTCAGCAGCATGGCGTAGGTGCCGGGCTCGGGCACGGCAGCGTTGATGTTGGAGAACTCGAAGGCCTGCTGAGCGCTGTCGAATCTCAAGGAAGTGATCGCCGTGGCGGCCCCGGTTACCCGGAAGGTCACGTAGTTTGCCTGGTTCCTGTCGCCCGTGGCGGTCAGCCCCAGGGCGGCGGCGGTGAAGGACTGGCTACCGGCGTTGGTGTTGACCGTCAAGGTGTTGTAGGGGTCAGGCGAGCCCCAGAGGAAGCTGACCCATTGCGCGCCTGAGACCGGCGTGAACGCCGCGCTGCTTCCCCCGCCGTTGTTGATGTTGTTGCTCGAGCCGCCCACGGCCCCCCACTTGCCCCTGGTGATGATCGAGGGGCTGCCATTGGTGGGGCGTGCGGCGTAGTTGAAGGTCTGGGGCTCGGTGTAGATCGCGCCGCCCACGAAGTTGGTGCTCGACAGCGTCACCCAGGAGGGATCGGAACTCGTGCGTTTCAACTCGGCCGTGACGACGCTACCGGCCGTGCTGACTTGCGCAGAGGCGGCGAAGGAGGCGAGGGTGATGGCGGCGGCAAAGAGGGACTTGGTGGTGGTCATGGTGCGGGGCTCCTGCGATGAAAGGTGGTTCATGAAGGTGGCTGCGGCGGGTGCCGTGGCCATGGACTGAACTCTGGGCGCGCAGGCCCGCGTGGGCAGCCCCCGGCGCGGGGGGAGGGGGGGTCGAAAAGCGTGAACTGGTTCACGCGTTTTGGCTGTTCGATGCGTGTCGGGCGTGGCATTTTTCGCGTCTCCCCCTGTTTCGAGGGACTCGCGCCGGCTCGATCGAGCGTCACTTGTCGGGCCTTTCGGGCGCGCGCCGCACGCAGCACCAGGCGCAGCGCCCGATCAGCTGCATGCGCCAGGCCCGCGGTGCTAGGCTGTGCGGGTGCTATCCGTTTCGATCGGGCCCCTTGCGCTGCCGTTGCCGCCCCTGGTGCTGCTGGCTGCGGTGACCATCGCGGCCTGGGTTGCCAATCGCCTGCATGCACGGCAGCTTGCTGCGGTGCAAGCCGCGCCAGCCTCCCCGGACACCTCATCGGCGAGCCCGGCTGCGCCTGGCGACACGGTGTGGCTGGCGATGCTTCTCGGCCTGTTGGCGGCCCGGCTCGCGCACCTGGTGCTGCACGCCCAGGCCTACCTGGCCTCGCCACTGGCAATGCTTGACGTGCGCGACGGCGGCTGGCACGCGCCGACGGGCTTCGCAGTCGGCCTCGCCTGGCTCGCCTGGAAGGGGCGCCGCACCCCCGCCTGGAGGCGTCCGCTCGCAGGCGCAGCAGTGGTCGGCAGCCTTGCCTGGGTGGCAGCCGGGCTGCTGGCGGGCCCGCGCGGTGAGCAGCCCATGCCGGCGCTGCCGCTGACTGCACTGGCAGACGGCAGGCCACTGTACTTGCGCGAGGTTGCGGCGGGCCGCCCGGCGGTGGTGAACCTGTGGGCGAGCTGGTGCGGGCCCTGCCGCGAGGAGATGCCGGTGCTGGCTGCGGCGCAGGCGCGCGAGGTGGGCATCGCCTTCGTCTTCGTCAACCAGGGCGAGCCGCCGGAAGCGGTGCGCGGCTACCTGGTGCGCCTGGGCCTGCCGCTGCGTGACGTGCTGCTGGACCCCGGCTCGCGGCTGCTTGCGGCAGTGGGCTCGCGCGGGCTGCCCACCACCCTCTTCTACGATGCGCAGGGGCGGCTCGTGGTCGCGCACATGGGCGTGCTCAGCGAGGCTGCGTTGCGCGTGCGGCTGCACGCCTTGGCGCCAGGGCGCTGATCCGCCGCGCGCCTGCCCCAGGCCACGATCAGCGCAGCGCCACGCTCAGCTGGCCTTCGGACTGCGCGCGGCGGCGGCGGGCGACGAAGCCCACGGCCATGAGGCCGCTCAGCAGCATGGCGTAGGTGCCGGGCTCGGGCACGGCGCTGACGTTGGAGAACTCGAAGGCTGTCTGGCTGCTCATGAAGTTGAGCGAGCTGATCGCCGAGGCTGCGCCGCTGACCCTGAAGTTCACGTAGCCCGCGCCGTTGGGAGTGGTCAGGCCCAGGGCGGCGGCGGTGAAGGTCTGGCTGCCGGCGTTGGTGTTGACCCTCACGGAGTTGAAGGTGTCGGCCGAGCCCCACAGGAAGCTCACGCCCGTGACGCCCGAGGCGAGCGTGAGGGTGGAGGTGCTGCCTCCGCCGTTGTTGGTGTTGCTCGAGCCGCCCACTGCGCCCCAGTTGCCCACGGTGGTGATCACCGGGTCGCTGTTGCTCGGGCGAATGGCGTGGCTGAGGCTTTGGCTGGCGGTGTAGATCGCGCCGCCCGAGAGGTTGGTGCTCGACAGGCTCAGGAAGCTCGGGCTCAGGCGTCCCAGGCTCCCTGTGACCTGTGCGGAGGCGGCAAAGGAGGTCAGGGCGATGGCGGCTGCGACGAGGGTCTTGGTGGCGTTCATGGTGCTTCGGCTGAAGTGGTTGATCGACTGGGGTGGATCGGGTCATTGGCGGCGGCGGGTGCCGCGGCCATGACTGGACTTTCGGTGCACACGCCGGCGCATGCAGTCCCCTTTTCAGGGGGTCGGCGGGGTGCAGCGGGCCGGCGCGTGAAATGGGTCACGCGCAAGGGGTGAGGCCGTCGCGTCAGGCGCGTTGCGTGCCCGCTGCGTGACCCTCGACAGCCCTTCTTGCGTCCTGGTGACCTCGCGACCTCGCGAAGGAGTCGATTGCGCCGGAGCGGTCGCTCAGGCCCTGGGCAGCCGCGCGAGGCGGAGCCCTGCGCGAGGGCGTGCCATGATTCGCTTGACATGGCTCCTGCCGACTTCGACATCGTCATCTGCGGCGCCGGCATCGCCGGCGCCTCGCTGGCCTGGCAGCTGGCGGGCCGCG
>JBIIED010000342.1:0-3253 GCA_044237995.1 Rubrivivax sp.
GCCTGCGCCGCCGAGCCCGACTTCGCGCTGTCGCGCATGTACGGGCTCTTGTACTCGGGGTTGGCCTCCGACAGGTGGGCCGTGATGTTGCGGATCTTGTCCGCATAGGGGCGCGCGGCGCGCATGCGCTCCTGCGCCTTGCGCATCTTGCTGGCGGCGACCATTTCCATGGCCTTGGTGATCTTCTTGGTGTTCTCCACCGATTTGATCTTGCCGCGTATTTCCTTGCCGACCGCCATGGCCGTGCTCCTTGGGCTAGGGCTTGCTCAGGCGAAGGACTTCTTGAACGCGGCGATGGCGCCGGCGAGGGCTTCCTCGGCCGCCTTGTCCATCGCCTTGTCCTTCTCGAGCTTGGCCAGCAGTTCAGCGTGGCTGCTCTTGAGGTACTGGTGCAGGCCGCTTTCGAAAGCGAGCACCTTCTTGACGTCCACGTCGTCCAGGTAACCCTTGTTGACCGCGTACAGCGACGCGGCCATCAGGCTGATGGGCAGCGGCAGGTACTGCGCCTGCTTCAGGAGCTCCATCACGCGCGCGCCGCGATCGAGCTGCTTGCGCGTGGCGGCGTCGAGATCGCTGGCGAACTGGGCGAAGGCGGCGAGCTCGCGGTACTGCGCGAGGTC
The DNA here is from genome assembly GCA_044237995.1 of Rubrivivax sp. GTDB lineage: Bacteria > Pseudomonadota > Gammaproteobacteria > Burkholderiales > Burkholderiaceae_C > Rubrivivax. Next base: position 621 of record JBIIED010000342.1, read on the forward strand.
GGTACGGATGCCGCCCGACAGGCTCTTGATGAGCTTGGTCTGCGCCGCGCCACCCACCCGCGACACCGAGATGCCGGCGTTGATGGCGGGACGGATGCCGGAGTTGAAGAGGTTCGTCTCCAGGAAGATCTGGCCGTCGGTGATCGAGATCACGTTGGTGGGCACGAAGGCCGACACGTCACCGGCCTGGGTCTCGATCACGGGCAGCGCCGTGAGCGAGCCCGTCTTGCCCTTGACCTCGCCCTTGGTGAAGGCCTCGACGTAGTCGGCGTTCACGCGCGCGGCGCGCTCGAGCAGGCGGCTGTGCAGGTAGAACACGTCGCCGGGGAAGGCCTCGCGGCCCGGCGGGCGGCGCAGCAGCAGCGAAACCTGGCGATAGGCCACGGCCTGCTTGGACAGGTCGTCGTAGACGATCAGGGCATCCTGGCCGCGGTCGCGGAAGTACTCGCCCATCGTGCAGCCCGAGTAGGCGCTGACGTACTGCATCGCCGCCGACTCGGAGGCCGAGGCGGCCACGACGATCGTGTACTCCATCGCACCGGCCTGCTCGAGCGAGCGCACCACGTTCTTGATCGACGAAGCCTTCTGGCCGATCGCGACGTAGATGCAGGTCATGTTCTGACCCTTCTGGTTGATGATCGCGTCGATCGCCACGGCCGTCTTGCCGGTCTGGCGGTCGCCGATGATCAGCTCGCGCTGGCCGCGGCCCACGGGCACCATCGAGTCCAGGCACTTCAGGCCCGTCTGCACCGGCTGGTCCACGCTCTGGCGCGCGATCACGCCCGGGGCGACCTTCTCGATGACGTCGGTCATCTTGGCGTTGATCGGGCCCTTGCCGTCGATCGGCTGGCCCAGCGCGTTGACGACGCGGCCGATGAGCTCCGGGCCCACCGGCACTTCCAGGATGCGGCCCGTGCACTTGACGGTGTCGCCCTCGGAGATGTGCTCGTACTCGCCCAGGATCACGGCGCCCACCGAGTCGCGCTCGAGGTTCAGCGCCAGGCCGTAGGTGGGCTGGCCGCCGGGCGTGGGCGGAAACTCGAGCATTTCGCCGGCCATCGCATCGGACAGGCCGTGGACGCGGACGATGCCGTCGGTGACCGAGACCACCGTGCCCTGGTTCTTGATGTCCGCACCGGCCGCGAGGCCCTCGATGCGGCTCTTGATCAGCTCGGAGATTTCTGCGGGGTTCAGGTTCATGGGGTTCTCCCGGTCACGCGGTGAGCGCGACCTTCATCTGTTCCAGACGGGCCTTGACCGAGGTGTCGAGCACCTCGTCGCCCACGGTGACGCGGATGCCGCCGATGAGTTCGGGGCGCACCTGCACGCTGGCCTGCAGCCGGCGGCCAAAACGCCGCTCGAGCGTGGCCACGACCTCGGCCAGCTGTGCCGCATCCATCGCAAAGGCGCTTTCCACGAGTGCGTCGCTGACGCCACCTTGCGTGTTGACCAGCGCAGTGAACTGCGCGGCGATCTCCGGCAACGCGACGAAACGCCCGTTGTCGAGCACCACCTGCAGCAGGTTGGCCGCCTTGGACGAGAGCTTCACGCCCTGGCCCGACAGCACCTCGACGGCCAGCGCCGCCACCTGTGCGGCCGAGACCTTGGGGTTGTCGGCGAACTGGCGCAGCTGCGCGTCGCTGGCCAGTGCGGCAAGCGCCGCGAGCTGCTCCTTGAGCGCCACGCCCTCGGCACCTGCGGCCTTGAACAAGGCCTCGGCGTAGGGGCGCGCGAGCGTTGCGATCTCGGCCATGTCAGAGCTCGGTCTTCAGCCGCGCCAGCAACTCGGCGTGGACGCCGGCGTTGACCTCGCGCTTGAGGATCTGCTCGGCGCCCTTGACGGCCAGGCCGGCGACCTGCTCGCGCAGCGTCTCGCGCGCCTTGAAGGCTTCCTGCTCGGCCTCGGCACGGGCCGCGGCAATGATCTTGGCAGCCTCCTCGGAAGCACGGGCCTTGGCCTCCTCCACCGTCTGCTGAGCCAGGCGCTCGGCATCGGCCAGGCGCTTGGCGGCGTCGTCGCGCGCAGCGGCGAGCTGCTGCTCGACGCGCGTGTTGGCGGCGGACAGTTCGGCCTTGGCCTTGTCGGCCGCGCTCAGGCCGTCGGCGATCTTCTTGGCGCGCTCGTCCAGAGCCGCCGTGATCGGCGGCCAGACGAACCGCATCGTGAACCAGACCAGGATCGCGAACACGATCATCTGGACGATGAGGGTGGCATTGATGCTCACGTCTCGTACCTCGTCATGGGGTGAAGGCGCGCACCAGGGACATCGACGGCCCCGAGCGCGCGGCTGACCGGCGCGAAGGAATTACTTCGGCAGGTTGGCGATCTGGCCCAGGAACGGGTTGGCGGTGGCGAACCACAGCGCGATGCCGGTGCCGATGATGAAGGCCGCGTCGATCAGGCCGGCCAGCAGGAACATCTTGGTCTGCAGCTCGCCCATCAGCTCGGGTTGGCGCGCGGCCGACTCGAGGTACTTGCTGCCCATGATGCCGATGCCGATGCAGGCACCGACGGCGCCCAGACCGATGATCAGGCCGGCGGCCAGCGCGACAAAGCTGATGACTTCCATGGAAAGCTCCTAGTTCAGGTGGGGTGAGAAAGAAAGGGGAGGGAAAGAGATACAGGCAGCGCG
>JBIIED010000088.1:0-11093 GCA_044237995.1 Rubrivivax sp.
GGCCAGAAGGCCAAGGACTGGCGCCTGGTGGACGACATCGCCAAGCCGGTGCAGTTCGCCGACAAGGTGCAGCAGCGCGCGCTCGAGCTCGCCGCCGGCAGCGACCGCCCGGCCGACGGCCGGGGCGTCGCGCTGACCCCGATCACCCGCTCGATCGAGGCCGATCGCCTCGTCTACCCGAACGTGACGGTGGACATCGACCGCGCCAAGCGCGTGGCCACCTTCACCGTGAAGACTCCCGAGGGCGCGCAGCCCACCGACATCCCCGGCATCGAGGCCGCGGGCGCCGCGTGGTACCCGCTGGCGATGGCGCGCGAACTCGAGGACGCGATCCTCTCCATGCGCACCAACGAGCTCGACATCGGCACCTGGCTTGTCAAGACGAGCGGCGACGCCTCCGCCGTGCTCGCGATGGACGCCGTGCTGATGGCCCACCAGGGCCACTGGCTGGTGCGCGAGACCATCGGCCTGCTGCGCCGCACCTTCAGCCGCCTGGACGTCTCCTCGCGCAGTCTCTTCGCGCTGATCGAGGAAGGCTCGGCCTTCGCCGGCAGCTTCCTCGAGCTGGCCCTGGCCTGCGACCGCAGCTACCAGCTCACCGCCACCGACCAGGCGCCGACGATCACGGTGAGCGACGTCAACTTCGGGCTGTACCCGATGGCCACCGGCGAGAGCCGCCTGGGCCGGCGCTTCTACAACGAGCAGCCCGCGATGGAGGCGGTTCGCGCCAAGGCCGGCCAGGCGCTGGACGGCGAGGCCGCCCTGGCGCTTGGCCTCGTCACGAGCGCGCCGGACGACATCGACTGGGCCGACGAGGTGCGCATCGCCGTGGAAGAGCGCGTGGCGATGAGCCCGGACGCGCTGACGGGCCTGGAAGCGAACCTGCGCTTCAACAGCCAGGAGAACATGTTCACACGCATCTTCGGGCGCCTCACGGCGTGGCAGAACTGGATCTTCCAGCGCCCGAACGCCGTGGGCGACAAGGGTGCGCTGAAGGTCTACGGCAAGGGCGACAAGGCGGCCTTCGACTGGAACCGCGTCTGAGCCCGGCAAGTTCTCGTTGTGCGGCGCGATCCGGGTGGCGCGCTGCAACCGAAACCCCTCCCCCGCTGAATGCATGAATCCCTCGGAGAACGCGATGTCGACCATCAACTACAGCGAGAAGATCCCCAACAACGTCAACCTCAGCGAAGACCGCACGCTGCAGCGCGCGCTCGAGAGCTGGCAGCCCGACTTCATCAACTGGTGGGACGACATGGGCCCTGAGGGCACCACGGACGCCAGCGTCTACCTGCGCACCGCCGTGAGCGTGGACCCGCAGGGCTGGGCCCAGTTCGGCCACGTGAAGATGCGCGACTACCGCTGGGGCATCTTCCTGAACCCGGGCGAAGCCGACCGCAAGATCCACTTCGGCGACCACCTGGGCGAGAAGGCCTGGAACGACGTGCCTGGCGAGTACCGCGCCAACCTGCGCCGCATCATCGTCACGCAGGGCGACACCGAGCCGGCCTCGGTCGAGCAGCAGCGCCACCTGGGCCTCACCGCGCCCAGCATGTACGACCTGCGCAACCTCTTCCAGATCAATGTCGAGGAAGGCCGCCACCTGTGGGCCATGGTCTACCTGCTGCACAAGCACTTCGGCCGCGACGGCCGCGAGGAAGCCGACGCGCTGCTGCAGCGCCGCAGCGGCCAGGAGGACAACCCCCGCATCCTGCAGGCCTTCAACGAGCAGACGCCCGACTGGCTGAGCTTCTTCATGTTCACGTACTTCACGGACCGTGACGGCAAGTTCCAGCTGTGCGCGCTGGCCGAGAGCGCCTTCGACCCGCTGGCTCGCACCACGAAGTTCATGCTGACCGAAGAGGCGCACCACATGTTCGTGGGCGAGTCGGGCATCAGCCGTGTCATCCAGCGCACCTGCCAGAAGATGAACGAGCTCAAGACCGATGACGTGAAGAAGCTGCGCGAGGCGGGCGTGATCGACCTGCCCACCATCCAGCGTTATCTCAACTTCCACTTCAGCGTCACGATCGACCTCTTTGGCGCGGATGAGTCGTCCAACGCCGCCACCTTCTACTCCACGGGCCTGAAGGGCCGCTACGAGGAAGGCAAGCGCAACGACGACCACCAGCTGCGCGGCCAGACCTACAAGCTGCTGTCGGTGCAAAACGGCCAGCTGGTCGAGAAGGAAGTGCCGATGCTCAACGCGCTCAACGAGGTGCTGCGCGACGACTACATCAAGGACAGCGTCGCCGGCGTGGAGCGCTGGAACAAGGTCATCGAGAAGGCGGGCATCCCCTTCCGCCTGAAGACCCCGCACAAGGCCTTCCACCGCAACATCGGCGCGCTTGCCGGCGTGAAGGTGTCGCCGGAGGGCCGCGTCGTCTCCGAGGCCGAGTGGAACGCCAAGGTCGACGAGTGGCTGCCCTCGGGCAACGACCGCGCCTTCGTCGCGAGCCTGATGGGCCGCTGCGTCGAGCCGGGCAAGTTCGCCAACTGGATCGCCCCGCCGGCCATGGGCATCAACCGCCAGCCGGTGGACTTCGAGTACGTGCGCTTCAACTGAGCGACACCGGTGCGTGACAAGATGGGGCCCCTCGCGGGCCCCATCTTCAAGAAGACACCCGAACACCAGGAGACTCCCCATGGACATGGCCGAAGGCGCGGTCATCCGCCAGCACCTGATCGACCCGGAGATCTGCATCCGCTGCAACACCTGCGAGGCCACCTGCCCGGTGGGTGCGATCACGCACGACTCGCGCAACTACGTGGTGGACGCTTCCAAGTGCAACCTGTGCATGGCCTGCGTGCCGCCCTGCCCCACGGGTTCGATCGACAACTGGCGCACGATGCCGGTGGTCAAGGCCTACAGCGTGGACGAGCAGCTCACCTGGGACGAGCTGCCCGGGGAACTCTCGGCTGACGAGCTGGCCGCAGCCGGCGTGGCCGCCGATGCCGCGCCCGCCGCCACGCCCGAGGCCCCGGCGCTGCCGGCGGCCGCCAGCGGTGAGGAACCTTTCCGCAGCGCCCAGTACGGCGCGACGCTGCCGCCGTGGTCGGCCGCGCACGCCTACACCAACCTCTACGGCCCGAAGGCGACCGAGAAGACGATCACCGCCACCTGCACCGGCAACGTGCGCGTGACGGAAGTGGGCAAGGACTACGACACCCACCACATCGTGCTCGACTTCGGCAGCATGCCCTTCCCGGTGCTCGAAGGCCAGTCGATCGGCATCATTCCGCCGGGCACCGACGCCTCGGGCCGCGCTCACCACCCGCGCCAGTACTCGATCGCAAGCCCGCGCAACGGCGAGCGCCCGGGCTACAACAACCTGTCTCTGACCATCAAGCGCGTGCTCGAGGACCACGACGGCAATCCCGTGCGCGGGGTGGCCAGCAACTACATGTGCGATCTGCAGGTGGGCGACAAGGTGGAGGTGACCGGGCCCTTCGGCGCGAGCTTCCTCATGCCCAACCACCCGAGAAGCCACCTCGTGATGATCTGCACCGGCACCGGCAGCGCGCCGATGCGGGCGATGACCGAGTGGCGCCGGCGCCTGCGCGCCAGCGGCAAGTTCGAGGGCGGCAAGCTCATGCTCTTCTTCGGTGCCCGCACAAAGGAGGAACTGCCCTACTTCGGCCCGCTGCAGAGCCTGCCGCACGACTTCATCGACATCCACTTCGCCTTCTCGCGCACGCCGGGCCAGCCCAAGAAGTACGTGCAGGACGCGATGCGCGAGCGCGCAGCCGACCTCGCGCGGCTGCTGGCCGACCCGAACGCCTGCTTCTACGTGTGCGGCCTGAAGTCGATGGAAGAGGGTGTGGTGCTCGCACTGCACGACATCGCCGAGCAGGCGGGCCTGAACTGGGAAACGGTGGGTGGCGCGCTCAAGCGCGAAGGCCGCCTGCACCTGGAAACGTACTGAGGGGCACGAGCGGCCCCACGAGGTAGTCCAGTGAGCGACTTTCAGACCCTGAGCGTCACCGCACGCGCCCCTGGCGTGGCGCAGGTGACGATGGCGCGCGAGGCGGTCTTCAACGCCTTCGACGAGGCGATGATCACCGAGCTCGATGCGGCCTTCGCGCAGCTCGAGGCGGACCCGGCCGTGCGCGTGATCGTGCTGGCGGGCGCGGGCCGGCATTTCAGCGCGGGCGCCGACTTGCAGTGGATGCAGCGTGCCAGCCAGGCCTCGCGCGAATGGAACCTGCAGGACGCACGGCGCTTTGCCGGCATGCTTCAGCGCCTGGAGGCCTGCGCCAAGCCCACGGTGGCGCGCGTGCAGGGCGCGGCACTCGGCGGCGGCGTGGGCCTGGCCTGCGCCTGCGACATCGCGGTGGCCGCAGACAACGCGAGCTTCTCGGTGAGCGAGGCCAAGTTCGGCATCCTGCCCGCGGTGATCGGCCCGTACGTGACGAACGCGGTGGGCAAGCGCCAGGCCCGACACCTGGCGCTGACCACCACCCGCATCGATGCCGCGCAGGCACTGAGGATCGGGCTCGTGCAGCAGGTCGCTTCGCTCGACCAGCTCGACGCCGCGGTGGACACCGTGGTGCGCGAGTTGCTCATCGGCGGCCCCGGCGCGCAGCGCGAGATCAAGGCGCTCTTCGCCCAGCTCGAAGTGGGCCCGATCACCCCCGAGGTGGTCGAGCTCACCGCCCAGACCATCAGCCGCGTGCGCGGCACCGACGAGGCGCGTGAAGGCTTCGATGCCTTCCTCGGCAAGCGCCCGGCCAACTGGATTCCCCAATGAGCGCTTCGACCCTTTCCGGCGCACCCGTGCTCGTGGTGGGCGCAGGCATCATGGGCGCGGGCATCGCGCAGGTGGCCGCACAGGCCGGCCACCCGGTGTGGCTGCACGACGCGCGCGAAGGTGCCGCCGCGCAGGCCAAGGCCAAGCTCGCCACGAGCCTGCAGGCTCTCGTGGCCAAGGGCCGGCTCGAGGCCTCTGCCGCCGAGGCGGCGCTTGCGCGCATCCAGCCCGTGTCGGCAGGGCTGGCCGAAGCCGCCGGCGCGCGGCTCGTGGTGGAGGCCATCGTCGAGAACCTGGAGGCCAAGCGCGCGCTGTTTCGCGAGCTCGAGGGCCTGGTCGCGGCCGACTGCGTGCTCGCCACCAACACCTCCTCGATCTCGGTCACGGCGATCGCCAACGGGCTGCAGCACCCGCAGCGCCTGGTGGGCATGCACTTCTTCAACCCGGTGCCGCTGATGAAGCTCGTGGAGGTGGTCTCCGGGCTGCAGACCGACTGCGCGGTGGCCCAGGCCATCTTCGAGCTCGGCCGCGCCTGGGGCAAGGTGCCGGTGCACGCGACCTCCACGCCCGGCTTCATCGTCAACCGCATTGCGCGGCCCTACTACGCCGAGACGCTTGCGCTCCTGCTGGAGCGTGCGGCGACACCGCAGGTGCTCGATGCCTGCCTGCGCGCGGCGGGCTTTCGCATGGGTCCCTGCGAGCTGATGGACCTCATCGGCCACGACACCAACTACGCCGTGACGAACTCGGTGTACGAGGCCAACTTCTACGACAAGCGCTTCGTGCCCTCGCTCGTGCAGCGCGAGATGGTCGCCGGCGGGCTGCTGGGCAGGAAGAGCGGCCAGGGCTTCTACCGCTACCCCGAGGGCGTGCCGGCGCTGCCGGTGGCGGTGCACGAGGCACCGGCCACGGCACGAGAGGTGACCGTACACGGTCGAGGCCCGGTGGCCGACTGGCTCGAGCAGGCCGCCACGCAGGCCCTCGCCCCCCAGGGCTGGGGCCCGGCGCGCGTGCGCGACAGTGCGTGGACGGGCCTGGCCATCGACGATGCGCGGCTCGTGCTGACCGATGGGCGCACGGCGCGCGAGCTTGCACGCGACTTCGGCGTGGCCGACGTGGCCGTGTTCGACCGGCCGCTGGTGCAGCCGGTGGCGCCCGGCACGGCGCTCGCCTATGCGGTGGCGCCACAGGCCGGCGCGCAGTGGCCTGAGCAGGCCGCCGCCTGGCTGGCCGCCCTGGGCCTGACCCCGCTGCCGGTGGCAGACGCCCCCGGCCTCGTCGTGGCGCGCACGGTAGCCATGCTCGTGAACGAGGCGGCCGACGCCGTGCTGCAGGGCGTGTGCAGCCCCGAGGGCGCCAACGCCGCGATGAAGCTCGGCGTGAACTACCCACAGGGCCCCTTCGAGTGGCTGGCCGGCTGGAGCGTGGCGGGCGTGACGGGCGTGCTCGAAGCGCTGGATGCCGAGTACCGCGGCGAGCGCTATCGTGTGAGCCCCTGGCTGCGACGCGCCGGCGCGCAAGCAGCCTGAAGCCTTCCGTTGCCCGCCCCCGTTTCGGAGCTCCCATGACCCACGCCTACATCTGCGACGCCCTGCGCACCCCCATCGGACGCTACGGCGGCGCCCTCTCCTCGGTGCGCACGGACGACCTCGGCGCGGTGCCGCTGCGCGCGCTGATGGCGCGACACCCCAACCTCGACTGGTCAGCGGTAGCCGACGTGATCTTCGGCTGCGCCAACCAGGCCGGCGAGGACAACCGCAACGTGGCCCACATGGCCTCGCTGCTCGCGGGCCTGCCCAAGGAGGTGCCGGGCTCGACCGTGAACCGCCTGTGCGGCTCAGGGATGGATGCCGTGGGCACGGCCGCGCGTGCGATCAAGGCCGGCGAGGCCGATCTCATGATCGCTGGAGGCGTGGAAAGCATGAGTCGCGCCCCGTTCGTGATGCCCAAGGCCGAGAGCGCCTTCAGCCGCGCCAACGCCATCTACGACACCACCATCGGCTGGCGCTTCATCAACCCCGCGATGAAGGCCGCCTACGGCGTGGACTCGATGCCCGAGACGGCCGAGAACGTGGCCACGGACTTCCACGTCGAGCGCGAGGCCCAGGACCGCATGGCCCTGGCCTCGCAGCTCAAGGCCGTGGCGGCGCAGAAGGCCGGCTTCTTCGACGCCGAGCTCACGCCCGTGACGATCCCGCAGAAGAAGGGCGAGGCGATCGTGGTCTCGAAGGACGAGCACCCGCGCGAGACCTCGCTCGAGGCACTTGCCAAGCTCAAGGGCGTGGTGCGCCCGGACGGCAGCGTGACCGCGGGCAACGCCAGCGGCGTGAACGACGGGGCCTGCGCGCTGCTGCTGGCCGGCGAGGCCGCGCTCTCGCGCCATGGCCTGACGCCGCGCGCACGCGTGGTGGGCATGGCCACCGCTGGCGTGGCTCCGCGCATCATGGGCATCGGCCCGGCCCCGGCCACGCGCCGCGTGCTCGCGCTCACGGGCCTGACGCTGGCGCAGATGGACGTGATCGAGCTCAACGAGGCGTTTGCCGCGCAAGGGCTGGCCGTGCTGCGCGACCTGGGCCTGCCCGACGACGACCCGCGCGTGAACCCCAATGGCGGCGCGATTGCGCTGGGCCACCCGCTGGGCATGAGCGGCGCGCGGCTCGTCACCACCGCCATCAACCAGCTGCACCGCAGCGGCGGGCGCTACGCGCTGTGCACGATGTGCATCGGTGTGGGTCAGGGCATCGCGATGGTGGTGGAGCGGGTGTGAGCGCGGCTCACCGCGGCGCAGCCATGGCCTGAGCCAGCCAGCGAAACACCGCCGCGTCGTCCAGGCCCGCCAGGCCGGCTGCGTGCGCGCGCACGAAGACCTCGTGGGCCGCAGCCCCCAGCGGCCCTTCGAGCCCCAAGGCGCGGGCCGCCTGCAGCGCCAGGCCGGTGTCCTTTTCCAGCAGCGTGAGATGGGCGCGCGGCTCGTAGTCACCGGCCAGCGCACGGCGCATGCGGTCCGAGCCGACCCAGCTCTGCCCGCTCGACTGCTCGATCACTTCGAGCATGCGCACCGCGTCCAGCCCCATGCCCTGCGCGATCACCAGCGCCTCGGCCGCGCCCACGAGGTTGATGCCCGCCAGCAAGTTGTTGACGAGCTTGGCGCGTGCGCCATCCCCCACGCGTGTGCCCAGCCGAAACACCCGGCTCGACAGCGCCTCGATCAGCCCGCGGTGGGCCTCGAAGAGGGCCTCGTCACAGGCCACCATGAGGCTCATGCTGCCTTCGGCCGCGCGCGCCGGCCCGCCCGACATCGGCGCATCGATCGTGCCCGCGCCCAGCGCGTCAAGGCGCCCGGCCAGGCTCTCGGTGTCATGAGGCCCGATGGTCGGGCACAGCATCACCGCATGCCCCGCCGCGCCGCCTGCCCGGGCGCACACCCCGCCGGCGGTGAACAGCACCTCCTCGCACTGCGCAGCATCGACGACGCAGACGATGGTCAGCGCCACCCCGCTGGCCGCCTGCGCGGCGTCCTCGCAGGGCACCGCACCCGCGCGCGCGAGGTCGTCGACCTTGGGGCGATCGATGTCGTGCACCCGAACCTGCCAGCCGCGCGCAAGCAGGTTGCGCGCCATGGCGCCGCCCATGTTGCCGGCGCCCACCAAGGCGACGGCGCGTGAAGAGCCTGTGGTCATGTCTGCATCCTAGGGGTGGAGCCGGCTGGCTGGCTACCTGGCTGGCTGGGGCGCTGCCGCCGCGCAGCGTGCCTCAGGGCTGCAAGCCCAGTTCGGCCCAGCGCCCCTGCCGCACGGCCTGCTCCAGCGCGCGGGCCGCCTGCTCGGCGGCCTGGCGCTCCGGCGCGGTGAGAGCGGCCAAGCTCGCCGGGCACAGCCGGGTGGTCGCACAGCGGTACAGGCGCGGCAGCGAGGCCTCGTTGCGGTCACCCGTGAGTGCGCGGTAGGCCACATCGCGCACCAGGCGCTGCTGCAGCGGCGACAGCGGTTCGGCGCTCGCCAGGCGGGCGGGCACCTCGCGCTCGAGCCAGCGATCCACGCCCAGCGGGTGATCGGCCGGGGCGGCGAGCACCTGCCTGGCCGCCTGGCGATAGTCGGGCGTACCCGGTGGCGCCAGGTTCAGCCGCATGGAGGCCGCCTGCATCGCTGAAGGATCCTGTCCGGAAGCCGCCAGGAACGCGGTGGTGTCGCCCGTGCGGCAGGCGCGCGTGATCTCGGCGTGGGCGGCCTGCGCCTCGGCAGCGATGCGCGCGATGTCGGCGCGCGGGTCGTTGGCGAAGCGGACCTGTGCAGCCAGGCTCGAGGCACGCGCGGTGGAGGTGTCTGCCGCGATGCCCACGCACATCGCGGCCACCGTCACCCCGATGGCGCGTACCTCCAGGTTGGCCGAGCGCAGGCTCGCGTCGTAGAGGTCCTGCAGGGTGCGCGTGGCATTGACGGATGACCACGCCGGCTCCGAAGGAGCGGTCGTGCCAGCTGCCGCGCTCGACGCGCCCTTTGCGGGGGCGGCCGCACGCTGCGCCTTCGGCTCGGCTGGCGCTGCCGCCGCACGGTCCTGGGGCACGGCCGGGGGTGCGGGATCGCGCTTCTCGACGACAACCTTGGGCGGACGCGCCATGGGCGGGGACTCGCCCGCGAAGGTCCAGTTCTGCAGCCCATAGAGCGTCAGCGCCACCAGCGCGACGACGCCAACCACTCCCATTGCGATCCGGGATTCAGCGGTCACGGCAAGACCTCCGGTCGCGCACAGGGTGCGCTCAGGGGGTCAAGGATAGCGCGCCCATGCTGCAGTGGGGGCGTGAGAAATACTCAGAGCATGCCGCGCAGCGACGCGGCCGCCGGAAGGTACGGAAGGGACGGAAGGGACGGGAGCGCCCGGGCGCGGGCTGGCATCATCTCCAGCCCCTGGACGAACCTTCGCCACCCATGACCCACGACCGCGGCCTGCCGTGCGGCACCTGGCCTTCTCCGCTGAGCCCCGAGCGCTGCGCCGCAGGCGCCACCTCGCTGGCCTTTGCCGGTGCCCACGCGGGCACGCTGATGTGGACCGAGGGGCGGCCAGCCGAGAAGGGGCGTAGCGTGCTGATGGGCTGGCGCGGGGAGACTCGCTCGGAACCGCGACAGCCGGGCACTGCCGGCGAGAGCGCGGATGACGCCTTCGAAGTGCTTCCTGCCGGCGCGGACGTGCGCAGCCGCGTGCACGAGTACGGTGGCCTGCCCTGGTGCGCAGCCGGTGAGCGGCTCGTCTACAGCGACGCCGCCGACCAGCGGCTGCGCGTTTGGGAGGCCGATGGCTCGGTGCGGGTGCTGAGCCCTGAGGGCTGCCGCTACGCGGACGCCTGCGCGCTGCCCGACCCGCGCTTCGTCGTGGCCGTTCGCGAGGACCACCGGCCTGTGAAGGCGGGCGTCGTGCGCGAGCCGCGCAACGAGGTGGTGCTGCTCGACCTGACGGCCGCCGAGGACGAGGGCCGGGTGTTGTGGGGCCACAGCGACTTCGTGGCCTGGCCGCGGCCGAGCCCGGACGGCACGCTTCTGGCCTTCGTCGCGTGGGACCACCCGGACATGCCGTGGGACGCGACACGGCTCGTCGTCGGGAGGCTCGAGGACGGGCAGTTGGGGGATGCGTGCGTGGTGGCAGGCGGGCCCGGCGAATCGGTGCTCGAGCCGCAGTGGGACGCGCAGGGCACGCTGCACGCATTGAGCGACCGCACGGGGTGGTGGAACCTGTATCGGTTCCAACTTCCCTCGGTGCCCGGCACCACGGTCGGTGCACCTGCTGGCAGCCTCCAGCCCGAGGCCCAGGCGCAAGCGCTCACGACCCTCGAAGCCGAGGTCGGCGGCCCGCTGTGGCAGCTCGGCATGTCCTCCTACGTGCTGCTGCCAGGCGGCGACGCGCTGCTGCGCCTGAGCCAGGGCGGGCGCGAATCGCTCGTGCGGCTCGATGGGACCACGCGCGTGCTGACACCGCTTGACCTGCCCTACGTCGCCTTCTCGAGTCTGGGGCTGCTCGATGCGCACACCGCTCTTGCCATCGCCGCCAGCCCCCGCACGCTGCCTGCCCTCATCACGATCGACCTGCGCGAGCCGGCCTCCCTGCCCCGCCACCACGTGGTGCGCACGGCCGGCACCGCCCCGCTGCCCGATGCCGACATCGCAGTGGGCGAGGCCCTCACCTTCCCCACCGCCCCCGGCCCGGCCGGGGAGGCCCGCAGCGCACACGCCTGGTTCTACCCGCCGCGCCTGGCGGGCTGCCGGCCGCGGCCCGGCGAGCGGCCGCCGCTCATCGTGCTGCTGCACGGCGGGCCCACCGCGCTGGCGCAGCCCGCCTTGAAGGTGAATGTGC
>JBIIED010000343.1:0-3248 GCA_044237995.1 Rubrivivax sp.
GACCGCCCCGAGACCGGCTACGGCTACATCCGCGCCGGCGCGCAGGCTGCCGACGCGCAAGCCGACCGCGCCGTGGAGCGCTTCGTCGAGAAGCCCGATCTCGCCACCGCACAGGCCTACCTGGCCGAAGGCGGCTACTTCTGGAACGCTGGCATGTTCGTGCTCAAGGCGAGCACCTGGCTCTCGGCGCTGGAACACTTCCGCCCCGACATCGCCACCGCCTGCCGCGCCGCCTGGGCCGCGCGCGCCACCGATGCGAGCTTCGTGCGCCCCGGCCGCGCCGAGTTCGAGGCCGTGCCCGCCGAGTCGGTGGACTACGCGGTCATGGAGCGCTGCCCGGGCAGCGCCTTCGGCATCCGGATGGTGGCGCTGGACGCCGGCTGGAACGACCTGGGCGCCTGGGAGGCCGTGTGGCAGGTGGCCGAGCGCGACGGTCATGGCAACGCCACGCGTGGCGACGCGCTGGTGAGCGACAGTCGCAACACCTTCGTGCACGCCACGAGCCGCCTCGTGGCCGCCGTGGGCCTGCAGGACGTGGTGGTGGTGGAAACACCCGATGCCGTGCTCGTGACCAGCCGCGAACGCAGCCAGGACGTCAAGAAGATCGTCAACCGGCTCGGCGCCGAACAGCGCGGCGAGCAGGCCCTGCACCGCAAGGTGCACCGCCCCTGGGGCTGGTACGACAGCATCGACAGCGGCGAGCGCTTTCAGGTCAAGCGCATCCTCGTCAAGCCCGGCGCGGCGCTGAGCCTGCAGATGCACCACCACCGCGCCGAGCACTGGATCGTCGTCTCCGGCACCGCCGAGGTGACGGTGGGCGACAAGGTGCTGCTGCTGACGGAAAACCAGAGCACCTACATCCCGCTGGGCGAGACGCACCGGTTGTGCAACCCGGGCAAGGTGCCGCTGGAGATCATCGAGGTGCAGTCGGGCAGCTACCTCGGTGAGGATGACATCGTGCGCTTCGAGGACACCTACGGGCGCTCCTGAGCGCGGAGCCAGCCGCACTGGCTGCGCCTAACGGCGCAGGTACTCACCCCCGACGATGGCCATGGTGTCGAAGGTGGGAGACATGACGATGCACGAACCGGGGAAGTCGCGCCGATACTGGGCCATGCTGCGCCAGGCGAAGTTGTTGCGGTGGTACTCCACGAAGTCGTCGGCGCGATCCCGGTAGAGCACATGCCTGATGAGCCACTCCTGCGCCGGGCGCGGCAGGGCACCGAACAGGGGGAAAGCGTAGTGCGGCTCGATGGGTGCCCAGCGCCAGGGCACCATCACCACCCACGAACGGGCCACGCGCTGCATCTCGCGCGCGGCACGCAGATAGTCGTCACCCAGGATGTGCTCGAGCATGCCAATGCTCACGGCGAGGTCGAAGTGCTTGTCGTCAAAGGGCAGTTCGCACGCGCTGGCATGCACGAAGCGGAAATTCGGGTGTGCCTGGCGGACGAGCTCGACGGGCTCCAGGTCGACACCCACGATATCCCAGCTGGCCGGAACATGATCGGAGAATGAACGACCATCTATCCCGCATCCGACGTCCACCACACGCGGGGGATCCGGAAGGTCCAGCGGGGCAAGAAAGCGGCGCAGACGCGCGGACCGGCGTGCCCTGAGCACGCCCTGAACCCATCCGGGAAACGAGAGTGTGTTGGCCAACGCCGTCGTCCTGAGTGCGCTTCGATTATAGGGTGGGGTCTGGTCGGGTACGATCTCGCGCGCCGTCGGCAGCGGTCGTGCTGCACGCGTGCCCGCATGCAGCCCACACGCGCATCCGACCAGAATCGGCCATGAGGTTCGTAGAGTTCGTGATCCCCGCAGCACGCTTGCGCACATGAGGGCAGCCCAAGTTGCACGGGGACTGGGGTGGACCACGGCAGCCACCCTCGTGAACGTGCTGGCACAGCTGGGTTTCACAGCCGTGCTGGCCCGCCACCTCGAGCCCGCCGCCTTCGGGCTCTTCGCCATGGCCGGCATCGCGCTGCGTTTCACGAGCTTCTTCGCACAGTTCGGAACGGCCCAGGCCCTGGTGCAGGCGCCAACGCTGGCGCCGGGAATGGTGGCCACCGCGCTGGTGGTCGCCCTCGGCTCCTCCCTGCTGATGTACGCGCTGACTGCGGCAACTGCGCCCTTGGCGTCGATCTACTTCCAGGCCGAGGTACTGACGCCGCTGATCCTGGTCCTAGGCCTGTCGCTGCCGCTGTCGGCGCTGGGCGCCCTCGCGAGCGCACTGCTGATGCGCTCGGGCCGTTTCGCCCGGCTCAGTGCGCTGGAAGTGGGCTCCTACGTCGCGGGATTCGGCGTCGTCGGGGTCGGATGCGCGCTCATGGGGCTGGGTGCCTGGAGCCTGGTGTGGGGCATGTTGGCCCAGCAGGCGGCCTTCCTGGCAGCCGGCTTCGGGCTGCTGCGCCCCGAGCTCTCCTGGCCCAAGACTCGGCCAGATTGGGCAGCCATCCTTCGACCGGGCTCGCGCTACTCGCTCATCGGGTTTCTGGAATTTCTGTGGGCCAACATCGAGTCGCTGTCCATCGGACGCAGTCTCGGGGCAGGCGCGCTTGGGCTGCTCAACCGCGCCCAGATGCTGGCATCCCTGCCTGCAGAGATGGCGATGCGGGGGCTCACGCGCGTGATGTTCCCGGCGATGAGCGCCATCCAGTCCGAGCGCCAGCGCATCGCCGACGGCTTCCTCGTCCTGCTGCTTCTGAACTGTTCCACGAGCACGGTCATGGCCGCGGTGATGTGTGCGGCGGCCCCCGACGTGGTGCTGGCCTTGCTCGGCCCGCGCTGGACCGAAGCCGCACCGGTGCTGGCAGCGATCGCCCTCACGGTTCCGGCGGGGTTCGCTTACAGCGCGTGCGGCGTGACCCTGGACAGCCTGGGTACGCTCGACCGCAAGCTGCGCGCGCAGGCCGCGCTCATCTTGCTCAAGCTCGGCCTGATCCTCGCCCTGCTGCCCCACGGCCTGGTGGCCGTCGCCCTGGGGGCGGTGCTGGCCGAGTGGGTTCGGGCGGCAGTGGGTCTCAGGCTTGTGTGCCGCGAGTTGCCGGTGAACCGGCGCGCGCTTGCACAGGCGCTGCTCGCGGTGGCTGCGGCAGGCCTGGTTGTCTATGCCTGCATCGTGCTCACGCAGCTGCTGTGCCACGCCGCCGGTGCGGGACTCGTCGTGCGGCTGGCAGCGCAGGCTGCCGCAGCAGCCCTGGCGGTGGGCGTCTGCATCTGGGCAGGGCTGCGGGCGAGCACCGCCT
>JBIIED010000089.1:0-11073 GCA_044237995.1 Rubrivivax sp.
TCGACGCGCTGGCGCAAAGCGGCCTGGCCTCGCGCAGCCTCGTGGTCTTCTGTGCCGACCACGGCGAGATGATGGGCGAGCGCGGGATGTGGTTCAAGCAGACCTTCTACGAGCCCTCGGTGCGCGTCCCGCTGGTGGTGCGCTGGCCCGGCGTGGCCCAGCCCGGGCGCCGCAGCGGTGCGTGCTCGCTCGTGGATCTGCTGCCCACCTTCCTGGACGCAGCCGCTGGAGCTGCAGGCGGCCGCGACGGCGAGGGCGCCACGCGCGTCGTGCCGGTCGATCCGCTGGACGGCCGCAGCCTGCTGCCCGTGCTGCAAGGCGCCGAAGGCCATGGCGCCGATGTGCTGTCGGAGTACTCCTCCGAGGGCGTGTGCGCGCCTTCGCGGATGCTGCGCCGCGGCCCGCACAAGCTCGTCTACACGCTCGGGCTGCCCCCACTGCTGTTCGATCTGGCCCACGATCCGCTGGAGCTGCACGACCTGGCGGCCGATCCGGCGCACGCCCAGGTGCTCGCTGCGCTGCTGGAGCGCCTCCAGGCCGACTGGGACGCTCCCGCCATCGATGCCAGCATCCGCGCGAGCCAGCGCAGGCGGCTCTTCCTGCGCCAGCTCGGCCTGGCGCGCGGCGAGTTCCCGGCCTGGTCCTGGGAAGCCCGGCCCGGCGACCGCGCCCGATTCGTGCGGCCGTCCACCGCGGGCGGGGCCGTGGGGCCCAAGCCGCGGCAGCGCTACCCCTTCGTGCCCCCCACGCCGCCGGACGCTCCCTCGCGGGGCTGAGCGCGCGGGCGCTTCACGCCGCGCCCGGCTCCACGCCGCTCAACCCGGCATCAGCCTGGCCTGCGTCCCGTCCACCCCGACCACAACCTCCGCGCCCCGGGCGAAGCGGCCCTGGCCGATGCGGTGCGGCTCGTCGATCGAGAGCACCTGGCCCCCGGCCTGCACGCGGTAGCGCGTGTACTCGCCCAGGAACTCTGCCGCCTGCACCACCCCTTCGGTCCAGGCCAGCCGCGCATCGCGCACCGCGCGGCGCGAGCCCAGCACGAACGCGCCGGGCCGCAGCGCCACCGTCACCGGCCCGCGCATGAAGCCGCCGGCCGCCTCCGACAGCCGGATCGTGCCCAGACCGTCGAGCTCCACGGCCACGCTGCCATCGGCAAAGAGCCGCGCCGCGCCCGGCAGCAAGTTGGTCGTGCCCACGAAGCCCGCCACGAAGGCATTGGCCGGCTCGTCGTAGAGCTGCATCGGCGTGCCCACCTGCTGCACCACGCCGTGCTCGAGCACGGCCATGCGGTCGGCGGTGGTCATCGCCTCCTCCTGATCGTGCGTGACGAAGATGGTCGTCACGCCCAGGCGCCGCTGCATCGCGTGCAGCTCCTGGCGCATCTGCACGCGCAGCGTCTTGTCCAGGTTGGACAGCGGCTCGTCGAGCAGCAGCACCTGCGGCTCGATCACGAGCGTGCGCGCCAGCGCCACGCGCTGCTGCTGCCCGCCCGAGAGCTGCCCGGGCCGGCGTTCGCCCAGCGCTGAAAGGCCCACGAGCTCGAGCGCCGCGCCCACCTTCTGGCGGATCGTCTCCTTGGGCTCTCTACGCTCCACCAGGCCGAAGGCGACGTTGTCCCACACCGTCAGGTGCGGCCACAGCGCGTAGTTCTGGAACACCAGGCCCACCTGGCGCTCCCACGGCTCCAGGGCGGTGAGGTCCTGCCCGTCCACGAGGAGCTCGCCGCGCTGGTGCCGCACGAAGCCTGCGATGAGCCGCAGCAGCGTGCTCTTGCCCGAGCCCGAGGGCCCGAGCAGGGCGAAGAACTCGCCCGGCTCGATCTCCAGGTGCACATCCTTGAGCACCTCGGTGGCCCCGTAGGACAGGCCGATGCCGCGGCACTGCACGCTCACGCTCTTCATCGGCGCTGCCGGGCCCTGATCCTGTTCGCTCATCGTGCCCCCTGGCCCTCGGCCGCAAAGCGCCGGTCGGCGCGCTCCACCACCAAGTGCGACAACCATGTGCCCAGCGCCACCACGACGATGGCCAGCACCCCCAGCGCAGCCCCGGGCCCGCGCCCGGCCACGCTTTGCATGTACAGATAGATGCCGTAGCTCATGGGCGCCTGCGAGTCGGCCGACACGAGCAAGATGGTGGCCGAGAGTTCCACCGCTGCGGTGATGAAGCTCGTGACGAAGCCCGCCAGGATTCCGCCGGCCATCAGCGGCACGCCCACGCGCCGGATCGTGCGCACGCGCGTGGCGCCCACGCTCTGCGCCGCCTCCTCCAGCGACACGTGCACCTGCTGCAGCGCCGCCACGCAGGCGCGCAGCGCGTAGGGCAGCCGCCGCACGGCATAGGCCAGCATGATCATCACCCAGGTGCCCGTGAGCAGCACCTCGGTGCCCGGCAGCGTCACGCCCTTGTACAGGCGCAGGTAGCCGATGGCCAGCACGAGCCCCGGCACCGCCAGCGAAGCGGTGGCGATCCAGTCGAGCCACTGGCGCGCCGGCAGCCGGGTGCGCAGGATCAGGTAGGCCACCGTCACGCCGATCACGACGTCCAGCAGCGCCGCTAGGCCGCAGTAGACGAGGGTGTTGCGGATCATGCCCCCCGCATCGGCAAAGACGGTCGCGTAGTGCGCCAGCGTGTAGGCGTCGGGCAGCGGCGAGAAGCTCCACACGCGCGCAAACGACAGCAGCAGCACCCCCACGTGCGGCGACAGCGTGACGAGCAGCAGCAGCGCGATCCAGCCATAGGCCAGCACGCTGGCCAGCGGTGTGAGCGTGCGCCGCTGCAGGCTCGTGCCACCCTTTTGCACGCTTGCGTAGTCGCGCCCGCGAAGCGCGTAGGCCGACAAGGCCATGGCCAGGATCGAGAAGGCGATCAGGATGACGCTGATCACGTAGCCCAGCGGGTCTTCCAGACCCACCTGCGTGATGCGCAGGTAGGCCTGGGGCGCCAGCAGGTTCGTCTGCCCCATCACCAGCGGCGTGCCCAGGTCGTCGAAGACCTTCACGAAGACGAGCGAGGCGCCGGCGAGAAAGCCCGGCAGGGCCAGCGGAAACACCACGCGCGCAAAGAGCCTCCAGCCGCGGCAGCCCAGGTTCAGCGCCGCCTCCTCCATCGCCCCGTCGATGTTGCGCAGCGAGGCCGTCAGGTTCATCAGGATGAAGGGGAAGTAGTGGATGGCCTGCACGAAGATGAGGCCCCCGAGCCCTTCCATGATCGGCAGCGTGAAGCCCAGATGCTCCTGCGCCAGCAGGTTCACCGTGCCCGAGCGGCCGAAGATGAGCTGCAGCGCCACCGCGCCGACGAAGGGCGGCATGATCAGCGGCAGCACCCCGAGGGTCTGGATCAGCAGCGCCCCGCGAAAGCGGAAACGCACCGTGAAGTAGGCCAGCGGCACCGCGATCAGCGTGGCCCAGACGGTGGACATCACGGCCACGTACAGGCTGTTGAAGAAGGCCTCGCGCATGAGCGAGATGCCCGCAAAGGCGCCGAAGTGGCCCAGCGTGAAGCTGCCGTCGGCGTCGACGAAGGCGGCGTGGAACACGCGCGCCACGGGCAGCACGAGAAAGAGCAGCAGGAAGGCCAGGACGAGCGCGGCGGCCAGCCAGGTGCCGGCGCCCACGCCCATGCCCATGCCCCAGCCCGCGCCTTGGCCCCTGCCCGGACCGGCGCTCCCCTGCAGACCCGCTGCGGGAGAGACTTCCGGCGCGCTCAACGCAGCAGCGCGCCGGCCTGCTCGGCCAGTGCGCGCGCCTTGGCGTAGTTCTCGCGCGCGGCCGCGTTCCAGCGGTCCTCCAGGCCCGTGACCTGCTTGTTCACCGCCGCGTCCTTCTTGTTGGCGGCAAAGAGGGCCTGGAAGTCCTTGTCGCCCGCCATGCGCGGGCCGACCACCGGCGCGTAGGCCGTCTCGCGCGCCTGCTTGAGCAGCGCCGCCGCCTGTGCGTTGGGCTTCCTGGCGAGCGCGGCCTCGGCCTCGTGGATCGCCTTGGTCGCAGCCTGCAGCTCCTTGAGCCGGAAGGTGATGGCCTGGTCGAACATCGCCGAGACGATGTTGTAGCGGGCCTCCGACAGATCGGAGTCGAACTGCACCTTGGCGCGCTTGGCAATCTCGAAGGGATTGGGGTAGCCCGGCGGCGTCTTGCCGCCCATCTGTTCGGGCGGCAGGATCGGCAGGCGGGAGATCTTGGGGTCGTAGAGCAGCTGCTGCCCCTCCATCGACAGCGTCCAGGAGATGAAGCGGCGCGCCTCGCCCGGGTTCTTCGATCCCGCCACGAGCGCGATGTTGGCCGGCACCACCGCCGTCACGTCGGGGTAGACGAACTCCACCGGAAAGCCCGAATACTTGCCCGCCAGGCCGAAGAAGTCGATCACCAGACCGATGCCGAACTGCCCGTTGTTGACGCCATCGGGCACGCCGAAGCTGCGCTCGGTGATGGCCGCGCAGTTGCCCGCAATCTGCAGCAGCTGAGACCAGCCCTTGTCCCAGCCCTCGCCCTGCAGAAGCGTCTCCACCGTCAGGTGCGTGGTGCCCGAGCGCGAGGGCGAGCTCATCGCCAGGTGCCCGAAGTACACGGGCCTGACGAGCTCGGCCCACTGCCGCGCCACCGGCAGCTTGTTGGCTGCCATGTAACGGGTGTTGTACATCAGGCCGTAGCCGGCCAGCGCCTGCCCGAGGTACAGGCCCTGGGGGTTGTTGATGGGGTAGTTGCCCACCTTGGCGGGGGCCGCCTTGTTGGCGAGGTCAGCCACGTTTTCCAACAGCTTTTGCCCGGCCATCACCTCGAAGGCGTCGGGTGCGGAGGCCCAGAACACCTCGGGCCGCTGGCCTGCCGGCAGCTCGCGGACGTAGGCCATGCCCTGCACCGTGTTCTTGTTCAGGATCTCGATGCGGATGCCCGGGTTGGCGCGCTCGAAGGCGGCCTTGTAGGCCTGCGTGAGCTCGCGCGGGAAAGAGGTGACGACGGTGACGGTGCCAGCGTGTGCCGACAGCGCGGTGAGCAGGGCCAGCGCGCCCAGCGCGGGCGCGGCGCGGCGCAGTGCGCCCGTTGCAGTGCAAGAAGAGGTCATGGACGAGGCGGGATGGTTGGAAACGGGATGCCTCGCACCATAACCCGGGCCCGCTGTGGCGGGAATCGGGTCTGGGGCCTAGGGACTGCCCGGGTACTGCCCAGACCCCGGCCCGCGCATCGGACCGCTCAGCCCGGCCGGGCCGCTGCCTTCACCCCTTCACCCGTTCACCCCTTCACCTTCAGCCGCCAGGCGTGCAGCAGCGGCTCGGTGTAGCCGCTGGGCTGGGCCATCCCCTTGAAGACGAGGTCGCTGGCAGCCTGGAAGGCGGCCGACTCCTCGAACCGTCCGGCCATCGGCCGGTAGGCCGGGTCGCCCGCGTTTTGCGCATCCACCACCTTGGCCATGCGCTTGAGCGTGGCGCGCACCTGCTGCCTGCTCACCACGCCGTGGTGCAACCAGTTGGCCATGTGCTGGCTGGAGATGCGCAGCGTGGCGCGGTCCTCCATGAGCCCGACGTCGTGGATATCGGGCACCTTCGAGCAGCCCACGCCCTGGTCGACCCAGCGCACGACGTAGCCGAGGATGCCCTGGGCGTTGTTGTCGAGTTCCTGCTGGAGCTCCTGCGCGCTCCACTTCGCCTGCTTGACCACCGGCACCGTCAGCAGGCCCTCCAGCAGCGCCTCGCGCTGGGCGTCGGCATCTTCCCGCTCGAGCTCGCGCTGCACCTTGGCCACGTCCACCTGGTGGTAGTGCAGCGCGTGCAGCGTGGCGGCCGTGGGGCTGGGCACCCAGGCCGTGTTGGCGCCAGCGCGCGGGTGGGCGATCTTCTGCCGCAGCATCGCAGCCATCAGGTCGGGCATGGCCCACATGCCCTTGCCGATCTGCGCGCGCCCGCGCAGCCCGCAGGCCAGACCCACGAGCACGTTGTTGCGCTCGTAGGCGGCGATCCACTCGCTGGCCTTCATGTCGCCCTTGCGGCGCATCGGCCCGGCGTGCATGGCGGTGTGCATCTCGTCGCCCGTGCGGTCGAGAAAGCCCGTGTTGATGAAGGCCACGCGGCTGGCAGCCGCGGCGATGCAGGCCTTGAGGTTCACCGAGGTGCGGCGCTCCTCGTCCATGATGCCGAGCTTGACGGTGCTGCCAGGCAGGCCCAGGAGCTTTTCCACGCGGGCAAAGATCTCCGCCGCGAAGGCCACCTCCGCCGGCCCGTGCATCTTGGGCTTGACGATGTAGACCGAGCCGCGGCGCGAGTTGCGGATCGCGTCGGCAGCGCCCTTCCTCAGGTCGTGCATCGCGATGGCGGTGGTGATGACCGCGTCCATGATCCCTTCGGGGATCTCGCGCGCGTCGGCTCCCCACAGGATCGCGGGGTTCGTCATGAGGTGGCCGACGTTGCGCAGGAACATCAGCGAGCGCCCCGGCAGCGTCAGCGGCCGGCCATCGGCACCGGTGTAGGCACGGTCGGCGTTCAGGCCGCGCGTGAAGGTGGCTCCCCCCTTGCTGACCTGCTCGGTGAGCGTGCCCTGCACGATGCCGAGCCAGTTGCCGTAGGCCTGCACCTTGTCGGGCGCATCCACCACCGCCACCGAGTCCTCCAGGTCGAGGATCGTGGTGAGCGCGGCCTCCACGACGAGGTCGCACACGCCCGCGGCGTCGCCTGCGCCGATCGGGGTCTGCCGGTCGATGCGGATGTCCAGGTGCAACCCGTGGTGAACGAGCAGCACCGACGAGGGCGCGGCGGCCGGGCCCTGATGGCCCACCAGCTGCGCCGGCTTCTTCAGGCCCGCCTCGCGCCCGTCGGCCAGCCGCACGACGAGCTGTCCGGCTTCGATGCGGTAGCCGGTGGAGCCCACGTGCGAGCCGCGCGCCAGCGGCGCGCAGCGGTCCAGCACGTGGCGCGCGTACTCGATCACCTTGGCGCCGCGGCGCGGGTTGTAGGCGCCCGCGCGCTCGCAGCCATCGGCCTCGCTCAGCGCATCGGTGCCGTAGAGCGCGTCGTACAGCGACCCCCAGCGCGCGTTGGCGGCGTTCAGGGCGTAGCGCGCGTTCGTGATCGGCACGACGAGCTGCGGCCCGGCCTGCAGCGCGATCTCCGCGTCGACGTTGCGCGTCGTGACCTTCACCTTGGCCGGCACCGGCACGAGGTAGCCGATCTTCTCGAGAAAGGCGCGGTAGGCGCGCCGGGCCCGGATCGGGCCAGGGTGCTGGCGGTGCCAGGTATCGAGCGCGGCCTGCAGCCGGTCGCGCTCGGCCAGCAGCGCGGCATTGCGCGGGGCGAGGTCGTGCACGATGGCGGAGAAGCCGCGCCAGAAGTCCTCCGGCGCCAGACCCGTGCCGGGCAGCACGCGCTGGTCGACGAAATCCTTCAGGACGGTGGCCACTTGCAGGCCATGGGCGGAGGTGCGCGCGGTCATGGGAAGTCTCTCGGGAGTGCAGCAGGAAGGCACGGTTTTATTCGATACCGTGGCGACCAGTAATTCTCGTTGACTTCAATGATTCATGCAGAAAACGCAAGAATCCCGATAATCCGGGCTCCATGGACAGGCTCAAGCAGCTCGAATCCTTCGTCGCCGTGGCGACCAAGGGAACGCTGACCGCCGCGGCGCTGGCCGAGGGCGTGGCCCCGGCCGTCATCGGGCGGCGCATCGATGCCCTGGAGGAGCGGCTGGGCGTGAAGCTGCTCGTGCGCACGACCCGGCGCATCACGCTCACGCACGAGGGCGCCGCGTTTCTGGAGGACTGCCAGCGCGTGCTGGCCGACATGGCCGGTGCCGAGGCCGCCGTGAGCGCCGGGGGCGTGCGTGCCAGCGGGCACCTGCGCATCACCGCGCCGGCGGGCTTCGGGCGCCGTCACGTCGCGCCGCTCGTGCCGGCCTTCCTGGCCGAGCACCCCGACGTCAGCGTCTCGCTGAACCTGTCGGACCGCATCGTGGACATCGTCAACGAGGGCTACGACTGCGCCATCCGCGTGGGCGACCTGCCCGACTCGAGCCTCGTGAGCGTGCGCCTGGCCGACAACCGCCGCCTGTGCGTGGCCGCGCCCGCCTACCTGCAGCGCGCGGGCATCCCGCGGCACCCGTCGGAGCTGGCCCGCCACGAGTGCCTGACCCTGAGCTCCGAAGCGAGCCAGACGCGCGGCTGGGCCTTCCGGGTGGAGGGCGAGATCACGCACCTGCGCCCGCGCGGGCGGCTGGACTGCAGCGACGGCCAGGTGCTGCACGGCTGGTGCCTGGCGGGCCTGGGGGTGGCCTGGCGCAGCACCTGGGAGGTGGCCGCCGACGTCTCGGCGGGCCGGCTGCAGGCGGTGCTGGAGGACTACTCGGCCCCGCCCAACGGCATCTACGCCGTCTTTGCCCACGCCAAGCACCTGCCGCTGCGGGTGCGGGTGTGGATCGACTTCGTCAAGTCGCGCTTCGCCGATCCGCGCCACTGGGGCTGAGGCGGCGAGGCGGCCGCCAGCGGGCAGCTGGCGGCTACTCTGGCGGCTACTTCTTGCCGCCCGCAGCGTCGGCGACGCACTTCTTGATGTGGCTGTCCTTGGCCGCGCCAGCAAGCTTCTTGTCGGCGGCCGACTTCTCGCAGGTCGCCTGCGCGCTCGAGGCGCCACCGGCGGCGTCGGACATGCACTTCTTGATGTGGCTGTCCTTGGCCGCACCGGCGAGCTTCTTGTCGGCAGCGGACTTCTCGCAGGTGGCCTTGGCGTCGGCAAAGGCAGCGGGGCTGGCCACGAGGCCGAAGGCCAGGGCAGTAGCAGCGAGCAGGGCTTTCATCGGAGGTCTCCTGGTGTGAGGAGCCGGCCACGGTGGGCCGGCGGGTTGCGGGTCGGGCAGCGCGCCGCGACTCGGCTGGCTTGCCTGGGCCCGATTGCACCAGAGTGGGGGGCGCACGCCCAATCCCTGCAAACCCCTGCTGCGAGGCGCCTGAGCCGCGCCGGGGCGACCTGGCACGCCCTGTTGGCCCTGTTCGCCCTGTTGGCCCCGGTTGGCCCCGGCTGGCCCAATTGCCCAGATTGGCCGGGCTGAAGCCGCTGCGCCGTCAGGCTGGAGCCGCTGCGCCCATCAGCCCAGCCGGGAGTCGGCGAAGGCACCCGAGGCCGGGCGCGGGTCTCGCTCTCGACGGGCACGCGACGGCGCCGGCTCTGGGGCCTGGCCAGTGCGCGAGGCCTGCGTAGCTGCCTGCGTAGCCGCCTGCGCCGCCACGGCTGCGGACGATGCACCGGGCGCGGCTGCGTGGGGCGCGCGCGCATGGGCCTGCGCCAGGCTCTCGTGCGCCGCGTGCAGCCGGCGCACGAGCACCTTGATGAAAGCCGCATCGAAGCGCGAGCGCGTTCCGAGCGTGGTCTGCCACAGGCTCTCGGGCGTGAAGCACACGGTGGTGGCGGCTTGGCTGGCGACGACATCGGCGCTGTGCGTGCGCAGCGCCGGGTTCGGGGCGAGGTAGGACATCTCCCCCACCGATGTGCCGGCCTGCATGCGCGCGACGAGCCGGCCCTCGCGGAAGACCTCGACCTCGCCCTGGGCAATGATGTGGAAGCTGCTGCCCACCTCGCCCTTGCGGTAGACGTGTTCGCCCTGCGCGTAGCGCTGCCAGCGCGCCCGGCGTGCCACCTCCCAGAGCTGCACGTCGTCGAAGTCGGCGAAGAACTCGAGCGCGCGCAGCAGGCTGAAGCGCTCGGAATCGAGCACGCTCTGGCGCGTGGCCCGCGGGACCTGCTGCCAGCGCACGAGCGCGGCCAGCCCGGCGCCGAAGGCCTCCCAGTTGGCCGGTCGCTCCTCGCGCCGGCGCGACAGCGCCCGGCGCAGGAAGCTGTCCAGCGCCGGCGTCACGCCCTCGCGCTGGCCCACGAGCGTGGGCACTTCACCGGTGGCGATGCGCTGCACCAGCGCGGCCTGCGAAGGCGCCTCCATCGGCGGGCGCCCGGCTACGAGGTGGTACATCACGGCAGCCAGGGCATACATGTCGGCGCGCGCGTCGAGCTCGATGCCCTCGAGCTGCTCGGGGGCCATGTAGCTGAGTGACCCCACGCGCAGCACCTGCGTGCGGTCCGAGCTGAGGTTGAGCACGCTGCCGAAGTCGGTGATCTTCACGTCGCGCACTTCCGTGCCCGATTCGTCGAGCACGCACAGCACGTTGGCAGGCTTGATGTCGCGATGGATCAGGCCCTGGCGCCAGCAGTAGCCCAGGGCGCTTGCGCACTTGAAGCCCACCTCGACGATCTGCTCGAGCGACAGCAGCCGGTCGCTGCGGCAGAAGTGCTTGAGCGTCTCCCCGGGCACATGCTCCATCACGAGGTGGGGATCGGGGCCTTCCAGGCTTGCGTCGAGCAGCTGCACCACGTTGGGGTGCTCGAGCCGGCCGACGAGGGCGGCCTCGGCGGCAAAGAAGCGGCTCGCGTGGTGCGCGTCGATGCCCTCGCCGGCGGGCTCGAGCCGCAGCCGCTTGACGGCCACATCGCGCCCGCGGAACTCGTCGCGGGCCCGAAACACCTCGCTGGTCGAGCCCTCGCCGAGCCGCTCGAGGATGCGGTAGCGGCCGATCTGGCGAGGCAGTTCGGCGCGGGCCGGGAGCAGGGCGGACTCGGGCATCGGGAGGGGGGCGAAGGGCGGGACGGGACGAACTCGTGCGACATCGATCCTCGCGCAGCCCCCGCCGGGGCAATGCGCCGAGCAAGGCGGTGAAGCGGCCTCACTTCGAAGCGCGCCCGTAGAATCCCGGATATGCAACAGGCCCAACACGCGCTGCTGGAGGGATTGCGGGCGGCGCTGGCCGAGGTGGCACCGGACAGCGGCGTGCCCGCCGCCTTCGAACTGCCCCGTCAGGCTGCCCACGGCGACTTCGCCATCACCTGCGCCATGGCGCTGGCGCGGCCGCTCAGGCGCAACCCGCGGGAGGTGGCGCAGACGCTCGTGCAGGCGCTCGAGCGCCAGGAGGCCTTCGCGCGCCATGTGCAGTCGCTGGAGATCGCAGGCCCGGGCTTCATCAACTTGCGCCTGACGGATGCCACCAAGCAGGCGGTGGTGGCCGAGGTGCTGCGCGCAGGCGCGTGTTACGGCCTGAAGCCTCCCAACGGGC
>JBIIED010000090.1:0-11069 GCA_044237995.1 Rubrivivax sp.
CGTGCGCATCGTCAAGATGGCCCCGACGGTCGAGATCCCGCCGCCCCCGGCCCCGCCTGGCCAGGAGGGCCCGCGATGATCCTCGGCCCCGTCACGCTCGGCCACTTCCTGTCGCTCGGAGCGATCCTCTTCGCCCTGTCGGTGATCGGCATCTTCCTGAACCGCCGCAACCTGATCGTGCTGCTGATGGCCATCGAACTGATGCTGCTGGCAGTGAACCTGAACTTCGTCGCCTTCTCGCACTACCTGGGCGACATGGCGGGCCAGGTCTTCGTCTTCTTCATCCTCACCGTGGCCGCGGCGGAATCCGCCATCGGCCTGGCGATCCTCGTGGTGCTGTTTCGCAACCGCGCCACGATCGCCGTCGAGGAACTCGACTCGCTCAAGGGCTAGCCCATGGCCGCCACGCTCTCCGAGAACCTGCTGCTGACGGTGCCCCTGGCGCCGCTGGCCGGCGCCCTCATCGCGGGCCTGGCCGGCCGCTGGGTGGGCCGGCGCGGGGCCCACTTCTTCACGATCCTGGGCGTGTTCGTCGCCTTCATCTGCTCGGCCGTCGTGCTCAAGCAGGTGGCGCTGGACGGCGCGCGCTTCAACGCCACGCTCTACGAGTGGATGGTGGTGGGCGGGCTGAAGATGGAGGTGGGCTTCCTGGTGGATGGCCTGACCGCGATGATGATGTGCGTCGTCACATTCGTGTCGCTGATGGTGCACGTCTACACCATCGGCTACATGGCCGACGACCCGGGCTACCAGCGCTTCTTCGCCTACATCTCGCTCTTCACCTTCTCGATGCTCATGCTCGTCATGAGCAACAACTTCCTGCAGCTCTTCTTCGGCTGGGAAGCTGTGGGCCTGGTGAGCTACCTGCTCATCGGCTTCTGGTTCAAGAAGCCCACGGCCGTGTTCGCCAACATGAAGGCCTTCCTCGTGAACCGGGTGGGCGACTTCGGTTTCATCCTGGGCATCGGCCTGCTGGCCGCCTACGCCGGCACGCTCAACTACGGCGAGACCTTCGCCAAGGCCGGCGACCTCGCCAAGCTCACGTTCCCGGGCAGCGACTGGATGCTGGTGACCGTGATCTGCGTGTGCCTGTTCATCGGCGCGATGGGCAAGAGCGCGCAGTTCCCGCTGCACGTGTGGCTGCCCGACTCGATGGAGGGCCCCACTCCCATCTCCGCGCTGATCCACGCCGCCACGATGGTGACGGCGGGCATCTTCATGGTGGCCCGCATGTCCCCGCTCTTCGAGCTTTCGGATGCGGCGCTCAACCTCGTGCTCGTGGTGGGCGCCATCACGGCGCTCTTCATGGGTTTCCTCGGGATCATCCAGAACGACATCAAGCGGGTGGTGGCGTACTCCACGCTGAGCCAGCTCGGCTACATGACGGTGGCCCTGGGCGTGTCGGCCTACTCGGTGGCGGTGTTCCACCTGATGACGCATGCCTTCTTCAAGGCGCTGCTGTTCCTGGCCGCGGGCTCGGTCATCATCGGCATGCACCACGATCAGGACATCCGCAACATGGGCGGCCTGCGTCGCTACATGCCGCTGACCTGGCTCACCTCGCTGCTGGGGTCGCTGGCGCTGATCGGCACCCCGCTCTTTGCCGGTTTCTACTCCAAGGACAGCATCATCCTGGCCGTCGAGGCCAGCCGGCTGCCTGGCGCCACCTTCGCCACCTTTGCCGTCGTGGCTGGGGTGTTCGTCACCGCCTTCTACTCCTTCCGCATGTACTTCCTCGTCTTCCACGGCGAGGAGCGCTTCCGCCACAAGCCGCATCCTCCCGAGGACGACCACGGCCACGGTGAGCACGGCGAGGCCCACGAGCCGCACGAGTCGCCATGGGTCGTGACCGCACCACTCGTGCTGCTGGCCGTGCCGTCGGTGGTGATCGGCTATCTGACGATCCAGCCCATGCTCTTTGGCGACTTCCTCAAGGATGCGATCTTCGTGGACGCCGCGCGCCACGGCTCGATGAAGGCGCTGGCCGAAGGCTTCCACGGGCCGGTGGCCATGGCGCTGCATGCCTTTGTCACGGCGCCGTTCTGGCTGGCCGTGGCTGGTGTGGCCGTGTCGTGGTGGTTCTACCTCAAGCGCCCGGACATCCCCGCTGCGATCGCCCGGGTGCTCGCGCCAGTCGTGCGCGTGCTCGAGAACAAGTACTACCTCGACTGGTTCAACGAGCACGTGCTGGCCGCCGGTGCGCGCATGCTCGGCCGCGGCCTGTGGAAGGGCGGAGACGTGGCGCTGATCGATGGCGTGGCCGTCAACGGTTCTGCGCGGCTGGTGGGCTGGGTGGCTTCGATGTCACGCCGTGTGCAGACGGGCCACCTCTACTGGTATGCGCTGGTGATGATCCTGGGCGTCTTCGGTCTGTTGACCTGGCGCCTGTGGCCGATGCTCGGCAACCTCGCCGCGGGTTGACGGCCAACGATAACGACAAGAGAGAGATCCGATGGGTTTGCTGAGCGTCGCCATCTGGCTGCCGATCGC
This sequence comes from Rubrivivax sp., assembly GCA_044237995.1. GTDB lineage: Bacteria > Pseudomonadota > Gammaproteobacteria > Burkholderiales > Burkholderiaceae_C > Rubrivivax. The sequence goes on from JBIIED010000090.1 coordinate 2,491, forward strand.
GGTGGGCGCGCTGCTGCTGGCGGCGGGCCGCGACGAACACGCTGGCGTGGTGCGCTGGATCGCGCTCGTCGGGGCCGTGGCGAGCTTCTTCGTGACGCTGCCGCTGGTCTTCGGCTTCGACACCTCCTCGGCTGCGCTGCAGTTCCGCGAGACGCTGCCGTGGATCGAGCGCTTCAACGTGAACTACGCGCTGGGCGTGGACGGGCTGTCCGTCTGGTTCGTGCTGCTGACGGCCTTCATCACGGTGATCGTGGTGCTGGCTGGCTGGGAGGTCATCACCGAGCGCGTGAACCAGTACATGGGCGCCTTCCTGATCCTCTCGGGGCTGATGGTGGGCGTCTTCAGTGCCGTCGACGGGCTGCTCTTCTACGTCTTCTTCGAGGCCACGCTGATCCCGATGTACATCATCATCGGCGTGTGGGGCGGGCCGCGGCGCGTCTACGCGGCCTTCAAGTTCTTTCTCTACACGCTGCTGGGGTCGCTGCTGATGCTGGTGGCGCTGGTGTACCTGTACTACAAGTCGGGAGGCAGCTTCGATGTCCTGACCTGGCACAAGCTGCCGCTGCCGCTGCCGGCCCAGACGCTGCTCTTCTTCGCCTTCTTCGCCGCCTTCTCGGTGAAGGTGCCGATGTGGCCGGTGCACACCTGGCTGCCCGATGCGCACGTGGAGGCACCCACGGGAGGCTCGGTGGTGCTGGCGGCGATCATGCTCAAGCTCGGCGCCTACGGTTTCCTGCGCTTTTCGCTGCCCATCGCCCCGGACGCCAGCCGCGAGTGGGCCTGGCTGCTCATCGCGCTCAGCCTCGTGGCCGTGCTGTACATCGGCCTGGTTGCGCTGGTGCAGGAGGACATGAAGAAGCTCGTCGCGTACTCGTCGATCGCGCACATGGGCTTTGTCACGCTGGGCTTCTTCCTGTTCGACCACCTCGCCGTGTCGGGCGCGATCGTGCAGATGATCAGCCACGGCTTCGTCTCGGGTGCGATGTTCCTGTGCATCGGCGTGCTCTACGACCGCGTCCACTCGCGTGAGATCTCCGCCTACGGGGGGGTGGCCAACACGATGCCGCGCTTTGCCGCCTTTGCGGTGCTGTTCGCGATGGCCAACTGTGGGCTGCCGGGCACGGCCGGCTTCGTGGGGGAGTGGATGGTCATCCTGGGCGCCGTCAAGGTGAACTTCTGGATCGGGCTGCTGGCGGCCACGACGCTGATCTTCGGCGCCGGCTACACGCTGTGGATGGTCAAGCGCGTGTATTTCGGCGACATCGCCAACGATCACGTGCGGGCCCTGGACGACATCAACGCGCGCGAGTTCCTGATGCTCGCGCTGCTCGCCGCGGCAGTGCTCGCGATGGGCATCTACCCCAAACCCTTCACCGACGTGATGGACGCGTCGGTGGCCGAGCTGCTGCGCCACGTGGCGGCCAGCAAGCTGCCTTGAGCCGGCACTGACCCGGCGGGACGAGCCATGCAAGCGATGAATGTCGTCTACCCCGAGATCGTGCTGCTGGCCATGGCGCTGGTGATCACGCTGGCCGACCTGTGGGTCACCGATCCGGCGCGCCGCCTCACCTTCTGGCTGACGCAGGCGACGCTCGCAGTCGTCGCAGCCATGCACTTTGCACTCTTCGATGGCGGGCAGACCCTCTACGGCCTGCAGCGCATGGTCGTCTCCGACCCGATGGGTCACCTGCTGGCCGGCTCGGCCTGCATCGCGGTGATGCTCACCGTGGCCTACGCCCAGCCCTACCTCGCCAGCCGCGACATGCTCAAGGGCGAGTTCTTCACGCTCACGCTCTTTGCTGCACTGGGCATCTCGATCATGTGCTCGGCCAACCACTTCCTGGTGGTGTACCTGGGGCTTGAGCTGATGAGCCTGTCGCTGTATGCGCTCACGGCGCTCAGGCGCGACCACGCGCTGGCCACCGAGGCGGCGATGAAGTACTTCGTGCTCGGCGCGCTGGCCAGCGGCTTCCTGCTGTACGGTCTGTCGATGATGTACGGCGCCACCGGCACGCTGGAGATTCCCAAGGTCTTCGAGCGGATTGCCACCGGCCGCATCAACCACGACGTGCTGGTCTTCGGGGTCGTCTTCGTCGTCGCGGGCCTGGCCTTCAAGCTTGGTGCGGCACCCTTTCACATGTGGGTGCCCGACGTCTACCAGGGCGCGCCCACCGCGGTGACGCTGCTGATCGCCGGGGCGCCCAAGCTCGCCGCCTTCGCCATCACCGTGAGGCTGCTCGTGGAGGGCATGCTCGGCCTGGCGGTGGACTGGCAGCAGATGCTGATCGTGCTTGCGCTGGCTTCGCTCGCGGTGGGGAACCTGGCGGCGATCGCTCAGACCAACCTCAAGCGCATGCTCGCCTACTCGACGATCGCGCAGATGGGCTTCCTGCTGCTGGGCATGGCGGTGGGCGTGGTCAGCGGCAACACGCTCTCGGGAGCGAACGCCTACAGCTCCGCGATGTTCTACATCGTGACCTACGTGCTCACGACGGCCGGCACCTTCGGCCTGATCCTGCACCTGTCGCGCGAGGGGCACGAGGCCGAGGAAGTCTCGGACCTGGCCGGCCTGTCGCGCCGTGCCCCCTGGCTGGCCGGTGCGATGACGGTCTTTATGTTCTCGTTGGCGGGCATCCCGCCGATGGTCGGTTTCCACGCCAAGCTCGCGGTGCTGCAGGCGCTCATCACCACCAACGTCACGGGCCACCTCGTGCTGGCGGTGGTGGCGGTCCTGTTCTCGCTCCTGGGTGCCTTCTACTACCTGCGCGTGGTCAAGGTGATGTACTTCGACGATCCCACGGACCAGGCGGCCGTGGTGCGCACGCAGGGCCTGAGCGCGCTGCTGGCCGTCAACGGCATGGCGGTGCTGCTGCTGGGGCTGCTCCCGGGCGGGCTGATGGCCATGTGCCGCGACGCGATCGTCCGCGCGCTGGCCACCTGAGCCCCGGGCGATGACAGGCGGCGACGACGCGCACCTCGTCGAGCGGTTCGTCTCGAGCGAGCCGCGCCTGTCGGGCGGTTACCTGACCGTCGTGCGCGACACGGTCGCCCTGCCCGACGGCTCTCAGGCGACCCGTGAGTACATCCGCCACCCCGGCGCCGTGGCGGTGATCCCGATCCTCGACGACGGCCGCATCGTGATGGTGCGGCAGTTCCGCTACGCCGTGGGCCGCATCCTGCTGGAGTTTCCGGCGGGCAAGATCGACCCGGGCGAGCCGGTGCTCGCCTGCGCCGTGCGCGAACTGGCCGAGGAGACGGGCTACACCGCGCGCGAATGGGCACGGGCCGGCGGCTTCCACAACGCTGCCGCGTACTCGACGGAGACGATGGAGATCTGGTTCGCACGCGGGCTGCACCCTGGCCCGCAGCGGCTCGACCCGGGCGAGTTTCTCGAGGTGCTGGCGGTGGACGCAGCCGAGCTCGACCGGCTGGCCGGAAGCGGTGAACTTCCCGACATGAAGACGATGATCGGGCTGCAGTGGCTGCAGCGCTGGCGTGCCGGAGGGTGGCCGCTGCAATGGGTGGACGCCCGAGGCGCGAGCACGATTGCGGGAGCAGCCAGATAATCGCGTCATGAAAGTGCTCAACCTGCGTTGTGCGAACGGCCACGGCTTCGAGGGCTGGTTCGCCTCCGAGGAGGACTTCCTGGGCCAGAACGGACGCGGGCTCGTCGAGTGCCCGATGTGCAGCGACCGCGTCGTCACGCGCCTGCCCAGCGCCCCGCGGCTCAATCTCTCCGGCGCGCGTGAACCGGAGCCGGCTCGTCCGTCCGCCGAACCCGCGGCCGCCGACCTGCAGGCGATGTGGATGAAGGCCGTTCGCGAGATCCTGCACAACACCGAGGACGTGGGCGAGCGCTTCGTGGAGGAGGCCCGGCGCATCCATTTCGGTGAAGCCCAGGAGCGGGGCATCCGTGGCGTGGCCAGCCCCCAGGAGCGCGAGGCCCTGCGCGAGGAGGGCATCGAGGTGATGGCGTTGCCGCTGCCGGCCGCCCTGAAGGGGCCGGTGCAGTAGTAACTGGCGGGCCAAGCCCGCCTGCGTGGCCTCAGAGTACCCGGCCGGGGTTCATCAGCCCTGCTGGATCCAGCGCAGCCTTGACGGCACGCATCAGCTCCAGCGCCACCGCCGGCTTGCGCAGCGGCAGCTCGTCGCGCTTGAGCGAACCCACGCCGTGCTCGGCGGAGATGGACCCGCCGCAGGCCTGCACGGCGTCGTACACGATCCCGTTCACGGCGTGTTCGTGGTCGCGCAGGAAGGCGGCGCCATCGGCACCTGCCGGCGCCTGGACGTTGTAGTGCAGGTTGCCGTCGCCGAGGTGGCCGAAGTTGACGAAGCGGATGCCGGGCCAGCGCGCCGCAAGCGCTGCATCGGTGCGTTCGACGAATTCCGGGATGGCCGACACGGGCACCGAGATGTCGTGCTTGATGTTCAGGCCTTCCTCGGCCTGGGCCAGCGGGATCGACTCGCGCAGGTGCCACATGGTGCGCGACTGCGAAAGGCTCTGGGCCACGGAGGCATCCTGGATGCAGCCGATCTCGAGGGCCTCCTCCAGCAGGGCCTCGATGCGCGAGCGCGCGGCATCCTCGGGCTGGGCGTCGGACTGCTCGAGCAGCACCGTCCACGCCACTGCGGGCAGCGGGCGCGAGATCTGCGGGAAGTGCCTGGCCACCAGCTCGAGCGAGAAGCCATTCATCACCTCGAAGCCCGTGAGCGAGGCGTCGAGCCGGCGGCGTGCCAGGCCGAGCAGGGCCACGCATTCCTGCAGCGAGGCGCAGGCGGCCATCGCCGTGGTGATGCTGGCCGGCTCGGGCCAGAGCTTGAGCGTGGCGGCCGTGATGACGCCCAGCGTGCCTTCGCTGCCGACGTAAAGGCCGCGCAGGTCGTAGCCGGTGTTGTCCTTGCGCAGCCCCGTGAGGCCCTCCCAGACTTCACCGCGCGGCGTGACCACCTCCAGGCCCAGGCACAGGTCGCGCGCGTTCCCGAAGCGCAGCACCTGCGTGCCGCCCGCGTTGGTGGCGAGGTTGCCGCCGATCGTGCAGCTGCCCTCGGCCGCCAGGCTGAGCGGGAACAGCAGGCCCTGCGCCTGTGCCGCCTCCTGCACCTGCTGCAGCACGCAGCCGGCCTCGGCGGTGAGCGTGAGGTTGGCCGAGTCGATGGCGCGGATGCGGTTGAGCCGGCGCAGCGACAGCAGCACCTGCGTGCCCGAGCCATCCGGCACGCCACCCCCCACGAGGCCCGTGTTGCCGCCCTGCGGCACCATCGGCACGCCCCGCGCGGCGCACAGCGCCACGACCTGCGCGACCTCGCTCGTGGTGGCCGGCCGCACGATGGCCCGTGCGCGCCCGTGCCAGCGCCGGCGCCAGTCCTGCTCGAAGGCCGGATCGGTGCCGCCTGGCAGGACGTGCGCCTCCCCCACGAGGCTGCGCAGTTCGGCCAGGAAGTCCATCTGGGCCTTCAGGATCGGGCCTGGCGCAGCCGCCAGCGGATGTGGACCGAACTGGCGGCAAAGAGCAGCAAGGCGAGCACCACCTCCAGCGCAGCCAGGCCTTGCGACAGGCCGCTTTCGCTCGTGGCGCGCACCAGGCCCTCGAGCACGTAGAGCCACACGAGCAGGCTCAGCCAGCGGTGCGTGGACATGCGGTGGCGCAGCACACCCGGCACCGCCAGCACGAGTGGCACCACCTTCAGCGCCAGCGTGCCCGAGCCGGTGGGCGCGAGCCACAGCTCCCAGGCCACCCCGAGCACGACCAGTGCGCCCAGCGAGCCCAGCGCCCATGTGCGCGAGGCCACGACGACGTCATCAGCCGGGCGCGGGGCAGGAGCGTGGGCGGATGTGCCCGGTCCATCGGGGGAGACCATGCTGGCATGATACCGACCATGCCCGAAGCCCCCGTGTCCGCGCCGGAGACCGCAACCGGCCTGGGGGCACGGTTGCGCGCCGCGCTCGTCACGCTCGGCCGCTGGCCCTGGCTGGTGACGCTGCGCACCCTGGGCGAGCGCTTCCGCGAGGACCGGCTCGCGGTGATGGCCGGCAGTCTCACCTTCACCACGCTGATCTCGCTCGTGCCGCTGGTCACGGTGATGCTGGCGCTCTTCACCGCCTTTCCGATGTTTGGCAGTTTCCAGGTGGCGCTGGAGAAGTTCCTGCTGCAAAACCTCGTGCCCGAGAACCTGGCGCGCCCGGTGCTCGGCGCCCTCGGGCAGTTCGCCGCCAAGGCCAGCCGGATCGGGGTGGCCGGTCTCGTGCTGCTGGTCGTCACGGCGTTGGCCCTGATGCTCACGATCGACCGCACGCTCAACGCCATCTGGCGCGTGCGCCGTCCGCGTCCGCTCGGCCGGCGCCTGCTCGTCTACTGGTCTGTCCTCACCTTCGGGCCGCTCGTGCTGGGTGCGAGCCTGACCTTGACCTCCTACGCCATCTCCGTCTCTCGAGGTCTCGTCAAGGCCTTGCCGGGCGGCGTGGGCACGCTCGTGGACTTCTTGCAGTTCGGGCTGCTCGCGGCAGCCTTTGCGCTGCTCTTTCGCGTGGTGCCGAACACGCACGTGCGATGGGTCCATGCCTGGGCCGGAGGGGTGTTCGCTGCCGCAGGGGTCGAGGTGGCCAAGGAGGGGCTTGCGCTGTACGTGCGGGAGATGCCGGGCTTCTCGACGATCTACGGCGCCTTCGCGACGCTGCCGCTCTTGCTGCTGTGGGTGTACCTGCTGTGGGTGGTGGTGCTCCTGGGTGCGGTGGTGGCCGCCTACGCGCCCAGCCTGGCGAGCCCGATCGCCCGCCGCTCGAACCAGCCGGGCGAGCGCTTCACGCTCGCAGTCGAGATGCTGGTGCGGCTGGCCGCGGCGCGCCACACCGATGCACATGGCTTGAGCGGCCACGCGCTGGCGGCGCAGCTCAGGGCCGACCCGCTGCAGATCGAGCCGACGCTGGACCTGCTGGTGGACATCGGCTGGGTCGGCCGGCTCGACGAGGACGGGGAACCTCGCCATGTGCTGCTGGCCGATCCGGAGGTGACGCGCATCGGGCCGCTCGTGGAGCGGCTGTTGCTGGGGCGCACGGCCGCCACGCTGGCGCTGCGGCGTCACGCGAGCCTGGACAACCTCACGCTGGCGCAGTTGCTGGGCTGACGGGCCCGGCTGTCGCAGGCGGCATCGCCAGCGCGGCTTGCAGCGCCGCGAGCACCTGCGCCGGGGCTTCAACCATGAGGTTGTGGCCGGATGGCACGATGTGCAGCGTGGCGCCCAGCATCCGTGCCAGCGCCTTGCCGCTGCGGCCCGGTGTCATCTGGTCGGCCTCGCCCAGGATGCAGGCCACCGGGGCCCGCACGCGCGCTGCCGCCGCTTCACCGCCGCGGTAGCGGTCGCACATCGAGAACTCGAGGTGAAAGAGGTTGCCCCCGGTCCATCCGGCCTGCATCCGCTGCATCAGCACCCGGTTGCCCCCGTGCAGCCAGTTGCCCGGGCCCGGGAAGGAGGGCTTGGCTGCGAGGGTCGAATAGGACCAGCTGTTGACGAGGTCGATGGCGCGAAGCGGGTCGTCGCGGGCCGTGGCCAGCAGCGATTCGGATACCTGCATCGGGTAGGCCGTGCCCAGCAGGACGAGCCGGCTGGCACGCGCCGGTGCCCGCGCAGCAGCCTCCAGCACCGTCAGTGAGCCCATGCTGTGTCCCGCCAGCGTGGCCTGCTCGACGCCTGCGGCATCCAGCACCGCCAGCACCCAGTCGGCCAGCGACTCGATGTCGGTCTTCGGCGGCCCCTCGCTGCGGCCGTGGCCGGGCAGGTCCAGGGCGAGCACGCCGTAGCCGTGGTGCGCGCACCACCGCGCGAGCAGGTTCCAGCAGCTGTGGTCGTGCAGTGCACCGTGCACGAAGACGATGGCCGGCCGGGCGGGGTCGAAGGGCTTGCCGCCCGTGTAGGCGTAGGCCTGTCGGCCCTGCACCTGCAGCATCATCGCGCAGCCCCCCTGCCGGCCGGATCGGCTGCCTGGCCTGCGGGCTTGGGCGCAGGCTTGTCTACGGCCTTCTCCGCCGCGCGCAAGGCCCGCTTGAGGTCGTCGATGAGGTCGTCGGCATCCTCCAGGCCGATGGACAGGCGGATGGTGCCCGGGCCGATGCCCGAGCGACGCAGCGCCGCATCGTCCATGCGGAAGTGGGTGGTGGAGGCGGGATGGATGACGAGCGAGCGGCAGTCCCCCACATTGGCCAGGTGAGAAAAGAGCTTGAGCGCCTCGATGAAGGCGCGCCCCTGGGCGCGGCTGCCACGCAGGTCGAAGCTGAAGACAGCGCCACAGCCGCGCGGCAGGAGCTGGCGCGCCAGCAAGTGATCCGGATGCGACTCGAGTTCGGGGTAGGCCACGCTCTCGACCATCGGCTGCGACGCCAGGAACTGCACCACCTTGCGCGTGTTCTCGACGTGGCGCGCCATGCGCAGCGGCAGCGTCTCGATGCCCTGCAGGATCAGCCAGGCCGTGTGCGGGCTCATGCAGGCGCCGAAGTCGCGCAGGCCTTCGCGCCGCGCGCGCAGCAGGAAGGCTGCCACCGTGCTCTCTTCGGCAAAGACCATGCCGTGGAAGCCCGCATAGGGTT
>JBIIED010000345.1:0-3236 GCA_044237995.1 Rubrivivax sp.
CGCACGACCAAGGCCGGGCGCAGCTCCAGCAGTGCGCGCAGCCGCGCGTTCTCGAGCGCGAGCGCGTCGGCACGCGCGGCCTGGGCCGACTGCGCCGCCAGGGCCGCGCGCGCCTGCTCTTCGCGCGCGCGCGCCTGCTCCAGCCCGGAGAGGGTCGCACGCAGCTGCCCGGCCGCGCCCAGCGGCGCGGCCAGCGCACGCTGCAGGGGCTGCATCGCGGTGGCCAGCGCTGCGCGCAGCGGATCGACCACGCGCCAGCGCGCATCGGCCAGCATCAGCACCACCGCCAGCGCGGCACAGATCGCCGCTCGCGCGCGCGGCGTCAGGCCCTGCCGGAAGAACGGAGGCGGGGTGCTCTCCAGGGTGCCCAGGGCCATACGGGTCGCCTTGAGGGGCGAAGCTTGCGGCGTGCGGCGTGCGGCGGTCGCAGCGGGCAGCCGCCAGCTCGCGCGCTACTCGCTACTCGGATGTGAAGATCGTGCCCAGGCGCTCCATGCGCTCGAGCGCCATCCCGCAGCCGCGCACGACGCAGGTCAGCGGGTCCTCGGCCACCAGAACCGGCAACCCCGTCTCCTCGGCCAGCAGCCGGTCCAGGTCGCGCAGCAGGGCGCCGCCGCCAGTGAGCATCATGCCGCGCTCGGCGATGTCCGCGCCGAGCTCCGGCGGCGTCTGCTCCAGGGCGTTCTTCACGGCCGAGACGATCTGGTTGAGCGGGTCGGTGAGCGCCTCCAGGATCTCGTTGGAGGAGACGGTGAAGCTGCGCGGCACGCCCTCGGAGAGGTTGCGCCCCTTGACCTCCATCTCCTTGACCTCCGAGCCGGGGAAGGCCGAGCCGATCTGCTTCTTGATGGACTCGGCCGTGGGCTCGCCGATGAGCATGCCGTAGTTGCGGCGGATGTAGTTGATGATGGCCTCGTCGAACTTGTCGCCGCCCACGCGCACGCTGCCCTTGTAGACCATGCCCCCGAGCGAGATCACGCCCACCTCGGTGGTGCCGCCGCCGATGTCCACCACCATCGAGCCCGAGGCCTCCGACACCGGCAGGCCCGCACCGATGGCCGCGGCCATCGGCTCCTCGATCAGGTAGACCTCGGAGGCGCCAGCGCCCAGCGCCGACTCGCGGATGGCGCGGCGCTCGACCTGCGTGGAGCCGCAGGGCACGCAGATGATGATGCGCGGGCTCGGGCGCATCATCGACTGCGGGTGCACCATGCGGATGAACTGCTTGAGCATCTGCTCGGTGACGGTGAAGTCGGCGATCACGCCGTCCTTCATGGGCCGGATGGCCTCGATGTTGCCGGGCACCTTGCCGAGCATGGCCTTGGCCTGCTTGCCCACCGCCTGGATCGTCTTCTTGCCCTGCGGGCCACCCTCGTGGCGGATCGCCACCACCGAGGGCTCGTCGAGCACGACGCCCTTGCCGCGCACGTAGATCAGCGTGTTGGCGGTGCCCAGGTCGATCGCGAGATCGGTGGAGAAGTAGCTGCGCAGGAAGCCGAACATGTTCCGGGTGGCGGGCGGAGCGGGCCGCCGCGGGTGCGTTGGGGCCGTGGAAGGTGGGGCGCCGGGACGATGCGTGCCGCAGGCCGGTGGCTCGCCGACTGCCGGGAGCCGGAAGCCGCGGGGCCCGGACGGACCGATCGTGGACAAGCCGGGGATAATAACCGACCCGCACCGCCGAGCGGGCCGCCCGCCCGGGCCGGCCCGCCAGCGCGGCGCCCCGCGACGCAGACCCTTCCCGACCCGATGGCCCTGACCCCCTCCGACGTGCAGCGCATCGCCGAGCTGGCCCGGCTCGAGCTCGACGCGGCCGAGCGCTCGGCCGCGCTCGAGCAGCTCAACGGCTTCTTCGAGATCGTCGAGCGCATGCGCGCAGTCGACACGCGCGGCGTGGAGCCCCTGTACACACCGCTGGCGACGGTGCGGCCGGTGCAGCTGCGCCTGCGCGAGGACGCCGTCACGGAGGCCGACGCCCGCGAGGCCAACCAGCTCAGCGCACCGGCCGTGCAGGACGGCCTGTACCTCGTGCCGCGGGTGATCGAATGACCAACGCGCTGCATGAAGCCGGCGTGGCCGAGCTTGCGCGCGGCCTGGCCCAGGCGCGCTACTCGGCCTCGGAGCTGGCCAGCGAGCTGCTGGAGCGTGCGCAGGCGCACGCCGGGCTGGGCGCCTTCCTGAGCATCGACCGCGAGTTCACGCTGACGCAGGCGCGCGCCGCCGACGAGCAACGCGCGCAGGGCCGCGCCGGCGCTCTCACCGGCGTGCCCATCGCGCACAAGGACATCTTCGTCACGCGCGGGCTGCCCTCCACGGCCGGTTCGCGCATGCTCGCCGACTACCGCAGCCCCTTCGATGCGACGGTGGTGGCCCGGCTCGGGGCGGGTGAACCCGGCGGCGCGCCCGGCGCGGGCATGGTGACGCTGGGCAAGCTCAACTGCGACGAATTCGCGATGGGCTCGTCCAACGAGAACTCCGCCTTCGGCGCGGTGCGCAATCCCTGGGCCCGCGACCGCGTGGCCGGTGGCTCCTCCGGCGGCTCGGCCGCTGCGGTGGCAGCCCGGCTCGTGCCCGCGGCCACCGGCACCGACACCGGCGGCTCGATCCGCCAGCCCGCGGCGTTTTGCGGCATCACCGGCATCAAGCCCACCTACGGCGTGTGCTCGCGCTACGGGATGATCGCCTTCGCCTCGAGCCTGGACCAGGCCGGGCCCATGGCGCGCTCGGCCGAGGACTGCGCGCTCCTGCTGTCGGCCATGGGCGGCTTCGATGCGCGCGACGCCACGAGCGTGGAGCAGCCGCCGGTGGACTACGTCGCGCAGCTGCTCGCCCCGCGCGAGGGCGCCCGTGCAGGCCACCCGCTGGCGGGGCTGCGCATCGGGCTGCCGCGCGAGTTCTTCCCCGAGGGGCTGTCGCAGGATGTGGCACACGCCGTGCGCGCGGCACTGGCCGAGCTCGAGCGGCTGGGCGCCACGCTGGTGGACGTGAGCCTGCCGCGCACGGAGCTGTCGATCCCCGTGTACTACATCATCGCCCCGGCCGAGGCGAGCTCGAACCTCTCGCGCTTCGATGGCGTGAAGTTCGGCCACCGCGCCGCGCACCACGGCGACCTCGCCGACATGTACCGCAAGACGCGCGCCGAAGGGTTCGGCGCGGAGGTCAAGCGCCGCATCATGATCGGCACCTACGTGCTCAGCCACGGCTACTACGACGCCTACTACGTGCAGGCACAGAAGCTG
>JBIIED010000344.1:0-3236 GCA_044237995.1 Rubrivivax sp.
TCGTCAACGCCAACCCGGCACTGGCTGCGGCCAAGGGCGGCGTGGTCGGGCGCAACAACCAGTTCGCGCCCTGGGTGAACAGTTTCGACGTGCGATTCAGCCAGGATCTGCCCGCCTGGACGAAGCAGCACCGCGCCAGCATCAGCCTGGACATCCTGAACTTCGGCAACCTGCTCAACAAGAAATGGGGCCGCATCGACGAGATCGCCTTCCCGAGCAACCGCAGCTTCGTCAACTACGCCGGCATCAACGCCGCGGGCAAGTACGTCTACAGCCTGGGCAGCCTGGAAGACTTCGTCACGCGCCAGGCGGCGGGTGAATCGCAGTGGGCGGTTCAGATCACGCTGAAGTACGCGTTCTGAGCGGCCGGTCCTGAGTGAACCTGGCGGGTGCGGCCTCGGCTGTACCCGCCAGCGTCCTTCAGGAGAAGCCCTGCAGCGGCGGGTCGCCTGCGAGCTGCAGCCAGTTCCGGGGTGACCACCGGCTCGTGGCGCTCACGGCGTGCACCGAGTAGGCGTGGCGCGAGTGCGCTGAGCGGTTGGGCGCGCTGTAGTGGGGCAACAGCCCATGCAGGCACACGAGGGTGCCGGCGCTCACTTCAAGCGGCACCGCGCGCGCGGCGTCCGGCCAGGGCGTGGCGTCGAGCGTGCGCAGTGCCAGGCTCGGGGCGCCATCGTCATGGTCCGAGCGTTCGAACAGTTCGCGCAGCGGGCCCCGGTGGCCGCCCGGCTCGACCCACAGGCAGCCGTTGTCGCGCGTGGCGTCTTCGAGCGCGAACCAGAATCCCGTGACGCTCACCGGCTCGTCGTGCAGGAACGTGGCGTCCTGGTGCCAGCGCACCTCGCCGCCGATGCCCGGCTGCTTGAAGATCATCATCGACTGAACGAGCCGCGGCTCGTGCAGGCCGAGGTCGTCGGCGAGCGCCGCCAGCTCGGGCCCGCGCGAGAAGGCGTCGAACACCGGGTCCAGGTCGTGCAGCGCGTGGCCGATCTTGTTGATCGACAGGGCCTTGGCCTGGCGCAGCCGGCCCGTCTCGTCGAAGGCCTCCTCCTCGAAGAAGCAGTGGATGCCGCGCGCCGAGTCGAGGAAGGCACGGTCGGCGGCCAGCCGGGACTGGTCGCGCGTGGAGAACACGCTCGCCTGGCCGGCCGGCTCGAAAGCCTCGACGATCGCGTGCGCGCGCTCGCGCAGCGCCTGCAGATCGCCCGCGCGCTTGAACCCTGGCAGCACGAGGAAGCCCTCGCGCTGCCAGGCGGCGCACTGCCGGGCATCCAGGAAGCGTCCCATGGGCACATTGTCGGGCCTGGCGCGCTCCCGCGGCGCTATGCTTGCGCGCTCGCCCAGGAGGAGTTCCCACCGCATGGCCCCTGACACGCCCGCCGGCGCCCGTCACATCCGGCTCACCTCGCACCCCGGCCAGGGTCCGGGTGGCGCGCCGCCGATCCAGTGGGGAGCGGCCGATCCGCTGCTGCGCGGGCCCGTCGTGGGCACGACGACGCACCGGGGCCAGCGCAACGTCGTGGGCACGCACAGCGGCAGCTATGGCGTGTACCGCGCACTGGCGGTGGCGGCCGGCAACCTCGTGCGCGGCCACCGCGCCGACCTCACCAACACCGCGCCCACCGATGCCATCGGCCCCTGCCCGCAGTGGGGCGAGCCCGAGAAGATCGTCTCGATCGACCCGTGGGGGGCGAGCGTGCAGGCCGTCTACGCTGGCTACCTCGAGCAGGGCTACGACATCCGGCCGACGATTGCCGTCACCAAGGCGCACATCCACCTGCCTGAGATCAAGCAGGCGATCGCTTTCCAGCGCCTGGCCATCGACGGGCAGGTGCTGCTGGAGGACGCCTCGGCCACGGTCACCAAGATCGCCGTGGAGCCGGTGTGGTGGCTGCCCGGCGTGGCACGTCGTTTCGGTGTGAGCGAGGCCGAACTGCGCCGCGCGCTCTTCGAGGAGACGGGGGGCATGTACCCCGAGCTCGTCACGCGCAGCGACATCGAGGTGTTCCTGCCGCCCATCGGCGGGCAGACCCTCTACGTGTTCGGCGACGTGCGCGCGCTGGCCGACCCCACCATCACGCTCACCGCGCGCGTGCACGACGAGTGCAACGGCTCGGACGTCTTCGGCTCGGACATCTGCACCTGCCGCCCCTACCTCACGCACGCCATCGAGGAGTGCATCCAGGGCGCGCAGAAGGGTGGCGTGGGCCTGATCGCCTACAGCCGCAAGGAAGGCCGCGCGCTGGGCGAAGTCACGAAGTTCCTCGTCTACAACGCCAGAAAGCGCCAGGAAGGCGGCGACCGCGCCGACAAGTACTTCCTGCGCACCGAGTGCGTGGCCGGCGTGCAGGACATGCGCTTTCAGGAGCTGATGCCCGACGTGCTGCACTGGCTGGGCATCCGGCGCATCCACCGGCTCGTCTCCATGAGCAACGACAAGTACGACGCCATCACTGCCAGTGGCATCGAGGTGGGCGAGCGCGTGAAGATTCCCGACGCACTCGTGCCGGCCGACGCCAAGGTGGAGATCGAGGCGAAGATCGCCGCGGGCTATTTCACCGATGGGCTCGTTCCCTCGGAGGATGACCTGGCCCGCGTGAAGGGCCGTTCGCTGTGACGCGCGATCCGCTGGCACGGCTGCGCGACCCCGCTGCCATCCGCGCGCGCTGCGCGGCCATCACGGCTGCTGTCGAGCAGGGGCGCTCGGGCTGGTTCAAGCTCGACCGCAGCCGGCTGCCCGAGGTCGCTCAGCGCGTGGCCGCCCTCACGCGCGAGCGCTTCCCCGACCTGCGCATCCCTTACCACAGCCGCTGGCGTCACTTCGAGGCCGGCGGCGTGAACCGCAAGGCCGAGCTCGATGCGCATCTGGCCGGTCGCGATGCCGCGCAGGTGGCGCGTGCGTACATCGACCTGACGGTGGTGAGCGTGCTGCTGGATGCCGGGGCCGGGCCGCAGTGGCGCTACCGCGAGGACGCCGGGCCCATCGATGCGCTGGCGCTGCCGGTGCACCGGCAGCAAGGCGACGAGCTGCTCGCGATGCTGGGCCAGGCCAGTGGCGGCGTCGGGCCCGCGCCTGCGGCGTCGGGCAGCGCAGCCCCGTCCGGTCCCGAGGCGATCACCGGCACCCTGTACGCCCGCTCCGAGGGCCTGGCCGTGGCGAGCTTTCGGGGCTTCCTCGCAGGCGTCTTCTCCGATCGGCCCGATGACCCGCTGCGGGTGGACGGGCGTGCGCTCAA
>JBIIED010000091.1:0-11027 GCA_044237995.1 Rubrivivax sp.
TCGGCCGCACCCATGCCCACGCCCGAGGGCAGCAGCGCGCAGGCCTCGGCGCGCTGCAGCAGCGCGATGTTGCCCACGTTGTCCAGCAGCCGCGGGTGCGCGGCGCCTTGCGTGAGCACGAGCGCCTGCACCGCGAATTCCGCATCCATCATCCCGCCGGCGCTGTGCTTGACGTCGAACTGCCCGGCTGGCACCGGGTGCGCCATACGCACCTTCTCGCGCATCGCGCGCACCTGCTCGCGCAGCGCCTGCGGGTCACGCGCCGCGGTGAGCACGCGCTCGCGCACGGCGTCAAAGCGCTGGCCGATGGGCGCGTCGCCCGCGCAGTACCGCGCGCGCGTGAGCGCCTGGTGCTCCCAGGTCCAGGCCGTGTTGCTGCCGCGGCCGTCCTGGTAGCGCTCGAAGGCGCCAATGGAGGTCACGAGCAGCCCCGAGTTGCCATTGGGACGCAAGGCGGTGTCGATGTCGAAGAGCTCGCCGGCGGCCGTGCGCAGCGTCAGCCACGTGATGAGCTTTCTCACGAAGCCGCCGTAGATCTCCTGCGCGCGATCGGGGTCGGGCTCGTCGCGGTCGTCGTAGAGGAAGACGAGATCCAGGTCGCTGCCGTAGCCGAGCTCCTTGCCGCCGAGCTTGCCGTAGGCGATGACGGCCAGGGCCGGCACCTCGCGGTGGCGCTGCCGGAAGAGCCCCCAGGCCCAGCGCAGCGACGCATCGAGCACCGCATCGGCCAGGGCCGAGAGGTCGTCGGCCACCTCTTCCACCGTGAGCTCGCCCTCCACGTCGCGCACCAGGGTGCGAAACACCTCCGCATGGTGGGCGTGGCGCAGCGTGTCCAGCAGCGACTCCTCGTCGGCCTGCCCGGCGCGCATCCAGGCGCTGTGGCGTTCATCAAGCTCAGCCAGGAACTCGGCGCGCTCGAAGCGCGCGTGCAGCAGCCGCTCGTCGGCCAGCTCGTCGATCACGCCGGGGTGGCGCATGAGGTAGCGCATCGGCCAGCGCGCCAGCCCCAGGAGCCGCAGCAGCCGCTGCAGCACCGCAGGGCGCTCCACGAGCAGGGCCAGGTAGCTGTCCCGGCGCAGCAGCGGCTCGAGCCAGTCCACGAAGCGCAGCGTCGCCTCCTCCGTGCACCCCTGCTCGGAGAGGGTGCGCTCGGCGCGCTGCACGAGGCGGCCCAGGCGCAGCTTGGTCTCGTCGCGCAGTTGGGCCACGCGAGGCTGTGCGCACCACTGCCGCACGCGCGCGCCCAGCGGCTCGGGCAGCCGCTCCAGCAGCGCCTCGCTGTCCACCGGCAGCGGCCCGAGGCCGCAGGTGCGGCACACCCCGTTGACGCTGGGCGGCGGCGGCGCCTGCCCGTCGTGCAGCAGCGCGTCGAACTCCGCGGCCACGAACTCGCGCACCTCGGCGAGCTGGTCCAGCAGCGCGCCCGCGCCGGCCGGGCCCTCGAAGCCCAGCGAGCGGGCGATCCAGTCCAGGTCCGCGTCGGAGGCCGGCAGCAGGTGCGTCTGCTGGTCGTCCAGGAACTGGATGCGGTGCTCCAGGCGGCGCAGGAACACGTAGGCCTCGTCCAGCCGCGTGGCGGTGGCGGGCTTCATGAGCGAGCGCGCCACCAGGCGCTGCAGTGCCCGGCGCGTCGAGCGCGTGCGCACCTCGGGAAACTGCCCGCCGCGCGCCACCAGCAAGAGCTGCACGATGAACTCGATCTCCCGGATGCCCCCGCGCGAGAGCTTGACGTCGTTGGCGCGCTCGGGGCGGCCCGCTGCGCGGCGCTGTGCCTCCTCGCGGATCTTGCGGTGCAGCTGGCGCAGCCCCTCGAAGACGCCGTAGTCAAGGTAGCGCCGGTACACGAAGGCGCTCACGAGCGAGCGCAACGCCAGCGCGCGACCGCTGAGCACGGCCGCGCGAGGCGCCACGACGCGGCTCTTGAGCCAAGCAAAGCGCTCCCATTCGCGGCCCTGCACGAGGAAGTACTCCTCGAGCATCGGCAGGCTCACCACCGGTGGGCCGGAGCGCCCGTTGGGCCGCAGCTCGAGGTCCACCCGGAAGACGAAGCCGTCCTCGGTGGTGTCGCCGATGAGGGTGTACAGCCGCCGGGCCACGAGCGAGAAGTATTCGTGCGCGGACACGCGCTGCGCGCCGTCGGTCTCGCCGGCATCCTCGTAGACGTAGACGAGGTCGATGTCGGAGGACACGTTGAGCTCGCGCGCGCCGAGCTTGCCCATGCCCACGATCCAGAAGTCGATGGGCTGCCCCGCCTCGTCGCGCGGCACGCCGTGGCGCGCATCGGCCTCCGCGCGCGCCTGCTGCAGCGCCAGCTCGAGCGTGGTCTCGGCCAGCGCCGTCATGGCGGCGGTCACGGCTTCCAGGGGCGCGCCTTGCTCCACGTCGAGCACCGCCAGGCGCTCGAGCACGAGTTGGCGCGCCACCCGCAGTGCGCTGCCGAAATCGCGCCCGCCCGCGCTCAGCGCCTGCACGGTGGCCTGGATGGCCGCGGCGTCGGGCAGCCCCGGCGGCAGCGCCGCGAGCTCGGCCGCGTAGCGGCGCCGGATGCGCTGGACGAAGCGGCTGTGCAGGGCGTCGCAGGCGACTGATCGGCCGGGCGCCTGCGCGCCCGGAGCTTGAAGATCCATCGAAGAAGGTTCCCTCGGCTCTCGCGGTCGCTGCTGCTTGCCGCCGCGTCCAGAAGGAGACGGCGGAGGCGGTGCGCGCAGGCGCCACGAGGTCTTTCTATGACACCAGCGTATCCCGATCGGGTGGTTGACCTTGGCCAAGGGGTACTGCCGCACAATGGCAGGCATGAAGATCGCCGCCGTGCAGATGGTCTCGACCCCGGAGGTCGCGCGCAACCTGGAGGCGGCCAGCCGCCTGGTGGCCCAGGCTGCCTCGGCGGGCGCCGCGCTCGTCGCGCTGCCGGAGTACTTCTGCATCATGGGCCGGCGTGACACCGACAAGCTCAGCGTGGCCGAGGACCTGGCGGACGTCGGGCACGGGGCTGCCTCAGGCGCCGCCGGCCCGATCCAGCGCTGCCTGTCCGAGGCTGCGCGGCGCCACGGCATCTGGCTCGTGGGCGGGACGATGCCGCTGAAGGTGCCCGGCCGCGATGACCGCGTGCGCAACAGCTGCCTCGTCTACGGCCCCGACGGCAGCCTGGCGGCGCGTTACGACAAGATCCACCTGTTCGCCTTCGACAACGGGCGCGAGCAGTACGACGAGGGCCGCGTGCTCGAGGCCGGCAGC
The DNA here is from genome assembly GCA_044237995.1 of Rubrivivax sp. Lineage (GTDB taxonomy): Bacteria > Pseudomonadota > Gammaproteobacteria > Burkholderiales > Burkholderiaceae_C > Rubrivivax. Next base: position 3,235 of record JBIIED010000091.1, read on the forward strand.
GACCCCGTGAGCTTCGACTGCGGCGCGCACCGCGTGGGCTTGAGCGTGTGCTACGACGTGCGCTTTCCGGAGCTGTACCGTGCGCTGGCCGCCGGCCCGGCCGACCGGCCCTGCGACCTGATGTGCGTGCCCTCGGCCTTCACCCACACCACGGGGCAGGCGCACTGGGAGCTGCTGCTGCGCGCCCGCGCGGTGGAGAACCAGTGCGTGGTGCTGGCTCCGGCGCAGGGCGGGGTGCACGACAACGGCCGGCGCACCTGGGGCCACAGCATGATCGTGGACGCCTGGGGGCGCGTGCTGGCGCAGCGCGCCGAGGACGGAGAAGGGGTGGTGCTGGCCGAGCTCGATGCGGCACACCTGGCCCAGGTGCGCACGCAGCTGCCTGCGCTGCGCCACCGGCGGCTGCAGGGGTAGGCGGGCGGGGCCGCCCGCCCCAGCGCCGCTCGCCTCAGCGCCGCCCGTACATCATCTGGCGCACCAGCAGCCGCTTGAGCGGCGCGGCCGCCTGCAGCGCTGCCAGCGCCAGGCCGCGCGCGGCGGCCACCCCGGGGGCGCGCCAGGTGAAGCTGCGCGCCAGGAAGTCGGTGGTGGCGATCATCGACCAGCGGTCCGGCGCCCGCGCCCACTCCACCCGACGCAGTGCCGCCTCGGTGTCGCCGGGGTGTTCACGCAGGGCCTGCACGAGTGTGAAGGCATCGCGCAGTCCCAGGTTGAGCCCCTGCCCGGCCACCGGGTGCAGGGTCTGCGCGGCGTTTCCGATGCGCACGAGCCGGCCCTGCACGAGGCTGCGTTCGGCGATCAGCCCGAGGGAGAAGTCCTTCAGATCCGACAGCGCGACGAGTCGCCCGGCCTCGCGCGGCAGCCGGTCGGCCAGCACGGCCAGGCGTTGTGCCGGCTCCAGGGCGCGCAAGGGGTCGTCGCCAGTGGGCACGCACCACACCAGGGCGCGTGGCGACAGGCCCTGCACCGCGGGCCCCAGCGGCAGCAGCGCCACCGGCCCGTCGCGCGTGAAGCGCTCGAAGGCGGTGCCTGGCGGCGCGTCGGCCAGGCTCGCCGTGCCCACCCAGGCCGTCTGGCCGTAGTCGTGGCGCAGCGGCTCGCGGGGCACCAGGCCGCTTCCCGCTGATCCCGCCAGCTCGGTGCCGCGCGGCATCCGCGCCGCCCCGGCGTACACGCCGCCTTCGGCCACCACGACGAGGTCGAAGTCCTGCACGATGCCGGCATCCACCTGCACGGCGCCGGCGCACTCGCGCAGCGCCGTGACGCCTTGCCCGAAGCAGCTGGCCAGGCGCGTGCCGCCGTCGTCACGGCAGGCCTGCTCCCACGCTCGCTGCAGCGCGGCCACGAGCGGCCCGTAGGGCAGCACGGCCCCGAGCATCGGCACGCCGTGCTCGCGCGCGTGCAGCCGCACCGCCGCCTGCACGGGCAGGCTCGGCGGCGCCTGCGAGACGTGCACCTCCAGGATCGGGTGCGCGGCCGCCTCCGGCCAGGCCCCGAGGCGGCGCAGCAGCTGCACGCTGCCCAGCGACAGCGCCAGCGTGCGTGGGTCGGCCGAGACGTCCTGTGTGGCCGGCCGGGCGTCGAAGACGGTCAGCCGCGCGTGCGGCAGCACGCGCGCGGCCTGCAGCGCCAGCGCCAGCCCCACCGGCCCGGCGCCCACCACGGCGATGCGCAGTGCGGCGGGCAGGGCGGCTGAGGTCGCGGTCGCGGTCGTGGAAAGGGGCGCGGGGGAGGCCGACGGCATCGCGAGACGATAGCGCAAGCGCGGCGCCGGGCCCGGGCTTGCGCTACGCTCGGCTCCATCCCTCAACCAGCGGCCCGCCGGCCGCCCCCACCCCATGCAATACCGCCGTCTGGGCCGCAGCGGCGTGCGCGTCAGCGCACTGTCCCTGGGCTCCTGGGTCACATACCACAACCAGGTGGGCACCGACGCCGCTGCGGAGATGCTCGCCGCCGCCTACGACGCAGGCGTCAACTTCTTCGACAACGCCGAGGTCTACGCCGGCGGCCACAGCGAGACCATCATGGGCCAGGCGCTCAAGCGCCTGGGCTGGCCACGCCTGAACTACCTCGTGTCCACCAAGTTCTACTGGGGGCTGGATCGCAGCGGCGAAGGCGTCAACCGCAAGGACACCTTGAACCGCAAGTACCTGATGCAGGCCATCGACGGCTCGCTCAGGCGCTTCGGCCTGGAGCACGTGGACCTCGTCTACTGCCACCGCCCCGACCCGCACACGCCCATCGAGGAGACGGTGCGGGCCATGAGCGACATGATCACCCAGGGCAAGGCCCTGTACTGGGGCACGAGCGAGTGGAGCGCCTCGGACATCCGCGCCGCCTGGGAGATCGCCGAGCGCCACCACCTGCACAAGCCCGTGATGGAGCAGCCGCAGTACCACCTGCTGCACCGCAAGCGAGTGGAGCAGGAGTACGCGCGCCTGTACGAGGACATCGGGCTGGGCCTGACGACCTGGAGCCCCCTGGCCTCGGGCCTGCTCACCGGCAAGTACCGCCAGGGCATCCCCGAAGGCAGCCGCGCGACGGTGGAGGGCTACGCGTTCCTGCGCGAGGGGCTGACCGATCCGGCACGCAACGCCGCCGTGGCGGAGCTGGCCGCCATCGCCCGCGAGCTCGACGCCACGCCGGCGCAGCTGGCCCTGGCCTGGTGCCTGCGCAACCCGCGCGTGAGCACCGTCATCATGGGGGCCTCACGCGTGCAGCAGCTGCACGACAACCTGCGCGCCCTGGAGGTGCTGCCGCGCCTGAGCGACGAAGTCGCCCAGCGCGTGGACGCGATCGCGCTGCCCCTGGCGGCGTGAAGGTGGCCGGCGCGCCGTCCCCCGGCGCGCCGCGCCCGACCGATACAATGTCGGGTTTTGTTCTTTCGGCGCCGTCGTGGCGCCGCGCAGGAGTCCGGACGTGTTCATAGCCAACGCCTACGCCCAGGCCGCCCCGGCCGCCGCCGCCGGTGGCGCCGAGTCGACGATGCTCAGCCTGCTGCCGCTGGTGCTGATGTTCGTGGTGCTGTACTTCATCATGATTCGCCCTCAGATGAAGCGCCAGAAGGAGCACCGCGCCATGATCGACGCCCTGGCCAAGGGCGACGAGGTGGTGGTGGCCGGCGGCATCGTCGGGCGCATCTCGCGCCTGGGCGACACCATCGTGCACGTCGAGGTGTCCGAAGGTGTGGAGATGCAGGTCCAGCGCCCCTCGGTGGTGCAGGTTCTGCCCAAGGGCACCTACAAGTGATTCGTCCGCGCGCCCCGCTGGCAGCGGGCTGCGTGCGGCACAACGGGGTCAGGCGATGAACCGCTATTCCTGGTGGAAGTACGTGATCCTCGGGGTCGCGCTGCTGGTGGGCGTGGTCTACACGCTGCCCAACTTCTTCGGCGAGGCGCCGGCGGTGCAGGTCTCCAGCGCCAAGTCCACGCTGCGGGTCGATGCGGCCACCACCTCGCGCGTGGAGCAGGCGCTCAAGCAGGCCGATGTGAAGGCCGACTTCGTGCAGCTCGAGGGGCTGTCGGTACGCGCACGATTTGCCGACACCGACACCCAGAAGCGCGCCAAGGACGCCATCTCCTCGGCGCTCAACCCCGACCCCAAGGATCCCTCCTACATCGTCGCGCTCAACCTCGTGTCGCGCTCGCCGCAGTGGCTGGCCAACCTGCGTGCGCTGCCGATGTACCTTGGCCTGGATCTGCGCGGGGGCGTTCACTTCCTGATGCAAGTGGACATGCGCGGAGCGCTCAAGCAGGCGATCGACACCTACGCGAGCGACGCGCGCACGGCGCTGCGCGACAAGAAGATCCGCTTTGCCAACCTCGTGCGCGAGCCCCAGGGGCTGCGCGTGACGCTGCCCGATGCGGCCACCGCGCAGGCTGCCCGCGGCGTGCTGGCCGACCGGCTGCCCTCGCTCGAGTGGAGCGACGCGCCCGAGGCAGGCGGCGGCGTGATCCTCACCGGGCGGTTGAAGGCCTCCGCCGTCGTTGAAGTCCAGTCCCAGGCGCTCAAGCAGAACATCGAGACGCTTCACAAGCGCGTCAACGAGCTCGGCGTGGCCGAGCCCGTGATCCAGCAGCAAGGCGCCGACCGCGTCGTCGTGCAGCTGCCCGGGGTGCAGGACACCGCGCGCGCCAAGGACATCATCGGCCGCACCGCGACACTGCAGATCCGCATGGTCGAGCCCAACATCTCCCAGGCCGCCGAGGTGGTGCCCCAGCGCGACAAGGACGGCACGCTGCGCGAGGTCGGCCTCAAGCGCGAGGTGGTGGCCACGGGTGATCAGCTCAAGAACGCCTCGGCCAGCTTCGACGAGACCCAGCGCCCGGCGGTGTCGGTGCGCCTGGACGACGTGGGCGGGCGCCAGATGCGCGCCGTCACGCGCGAGAACATCGGCAAGCCCATGGCCATCGTGCTCTACGAGAAGGGCAAGGGCGAGGCGATCTCGGTGGCCACGATCCAGGGCGAGTTCGGCACGGATTTCCGCATCACCGGCAACTTCACGGTGCAGGAGACGACCGACATGGCGCTGCTCACGCGCGCCGGGGCGCTGGCCGCGCCGATGGAGATCGTCGAGGAGCGCACCATCGGCCCGAGCCTGGGGGCGGAGAACATCGCCAAGGGCTTCAACAGCGTGATCTACGGGTTCCTGGCGATCGTCGCCTTCATGTGCGTGTACTACCTGCTGTTCGGGTTGTTCTCCTCGATCGCGCTGGGCTTCAACCTGCTGCTGCTGGTGGCGGTGCTGTCGATGCTGCAGGCTACGCTGACGCTGCCGGGCATGGCGGCCATCGCGCTCACGCTCGGGATGGCCATCGACGCCAACGTGCTCATCAACGAGCGCGTGCGCGAGGAGCTGCGCGCCGGAGCGGCCCCGCAGATGGCCATCCACGTCGGCTACGAGCGGGCGTTTGCCACCATCCTGGACTCCAACGTGACCACGCTCATCGCGGGCCTGGCGTTGCTGGCCTTCGGCTCGGGCCCGGTGCGCGGCTTCGCGGTGGTGCACTGCCTGGGCATCCTCACCTCGATGTTCTCGGCCGTGATGTTCTCGCGCGGCCTCGTGAATCTCTGGTACGGGCGGCAGAAGAAGCTCAAGTCGGTGTCCATCGGCCAGGTCTGGCGCCCTGACGGCAAGGTCGTGGCGCAGCCAGCGGCCCCCGCGGGCGAGTGAGGGAGCGCGCACATGGAACTCTTTCGGATCAAGCGCGACATCCCCTTCATGCGCCACGCGCTGGTGCTCAACGTCATCTCCTTCGTGACCTTCGCGCTGGCGGTGTTTTTCCTGACCACGCGCGGGCTGCACCTGTCCATCGAGTTCACTGGGGGCACGGTGCTGGAGGTGGAGTACGCGCAGTCGGCCGATCTCGAGCGCTCGCGCGCGGCCATCGACAAGCTGGGCCTGGGTGAGGTGCAGGTGCAGACCTTCGGCACCTCGCGCGACGTCCTCGTGCGCCTGCCGGTGCGCGGGGAGTCCAAGGAGAACGCGACCCTCGGCTCGCGTGCCTTCGAGCAGCTGTGCACCGCCGAGGGCGGCACCGTGGGCACGCGCCAGTACACGACGGCCCAGGGCGAGCAGGTGAGCCGGCCTTCGTGCACCACGGCGGCCGGGGCCGAGCCGGTGCGGCTGAACCGGGTCGAGTTCGTCGGGCCCTCGGTGGGCTCGGAGCTCGCGCGCGACGGTGCCCTGGCCCTGGCCTTCACGGTGGCGGGCATCATGCTTTATCTGGCCATGCGCTTCGAGTGGAAGTTCTCGGTGGCGGGCATCGTGGCCAACCTGCACGACGTCATCATCATCCTGGGCTTCTTCGCCTTCTTCCAGTGGGAGTTCTCGCTGGCGGTGCTCGCGGCGATCCTGGCCGTGCTCGGCTACTCGGTCAACGAGTCGGTGGTGATCTTCGACCGCATCCGCGAGACCTTCCGCAAGATGCGCAAGATGACCACCCCGCAGGTTATCGATCACGCGATCACGAGCACCACGAGCCGCACCGTCATCACCCACGGCTCCACGCAGATCATGGTGCTGTCGATGCTGATCTTCGGCGGGCCCACGCTGCACTACTTCGCCGTGGCCCTGACGATCGGCATCCTCTTTGGCATCTACTCGTCGATCTTCGTGGCCGCGGGCATCGCGATGTGGCTGGGCGTCAAGCGCGAGGACCTGGTCAAGTCCGGCCCCTCGCGCTCCGACCCGAACGACCCGAACTCTGGCGCAGTGGTCTGAGGCCCGTGCCAGGCGCGGCGTGTGCAGGCCCGGGCCCGGGCCGGGCCGACACCCTCTGGCGGGCCCCAGGGGCTTCCCGGCTGGGGCCTGCGCGCTGACAATCGGACCCCATGTCCTCCGGCGCCGCCCCCTTCGACATCGCCCGCCAGGCGCGACGCCTGTGGGCCGAGCACGTGCTGCGCGGGCTGCCCGTGGTGACGCAGTCGCTCACCCTCTGGGCCAAGCGCCAGCTCGACGCGCCGGCCATCTCGCGCGCGGCCGTCGAGGAGCGGCGCGATCTCCTGGAGGCGCTGGCCCGGCACCAGGATGACTGGCAGCGCGTCCTGGGCGACCGGATGCCCCGACGCATGCTCCAGGGCCCTGCCGTCGCTGCAAGACCCAGCCCAGCGCCCGGGCCTGCCCCCGGACCGGCACCGGCCTCTGCAGGGTCGGGTTCGCGCTGGTCGCCGCGCCCGGCACCGGCGGCGCCTTCTCCTTCGGCCCCCCCGCCCGAGGAGGTGACGCTGTCTCTCGTGGACGACGACACGATCGAGCGCGGCATCCACGGTTCACGCCTGGGTGCGGCCGTGGCCGACCTCACCTCCTGGGAGCTGGTGGACCTGCGCGCGCGCATCGCCCACCTGGAGGGCGTGGACGGGCTGGCCGAGACGGACCTGCTCATGCCCGCTTCGCTCGGGCGGCTCTTCGCCGACGCCTGGACCGATTCCGGGCTGGCCCTGAATTTCTGGCGCCTGTGTGCCCCGGTGCTGCACGAGCAGCTCTCGCTCGTGTGCCTGACGGCCTGCCAGGAGGCCAACCGCAGACTCGTGGCCGCTGGCGTGATGCCCGAGGTGCGGCTGCAGGGCCGCAAGGTCGAGTCGCCGCATGCCGCTGGCGGGGCCGCGCCGCGCGCCGCCGCGCCGCCGGCGGTTGCCGCCCCGCGCGCAGCCCTGGCGGCTTCGGTCGGGCCGTCGCAGCAGGCAGCTGCGCCTGCGCCGCCCGCTTCAGGCCCGGCCGAACCCGCCGAACGCGAGCGCCATGCGGCCGCGCTGCCCGGTGCAGCGCCCGCGCCGGGCCAGGCGCAGGCCGATCAGCTCACCGTGCGCCTGAGCCAGCTGGTCACGGAGCATTTGCCAACCTTCAGCGCCGCTACCCGAACCTGGCAGGTCTCGCCGGAGCTGTCCACCGCCATCCAGGCCACGCAGCGGGTGCTGGCCGAGCGCGCCGATGCGGGCGCCACGGCCCTGGCCGGCGCCGTCACGCAGACCGCGCTGCTGGAGGAAATGGGCACGCGCAAGGTGCAGCTCAAGCGCGCAGCCACCTCGCAGGAGGAGCGCGCCACGATCGAGATCGTCGACCTGCTCTTCCAGGCCATCCTCGCCGAGGACCGTATCCCGGCTTCGGTGCGGGTGCTCTTTGCGCGGCTGCAGATGCCGGTGCTGCGCGTGGCCGTCACCGAGCCCGATTTCTTCGCCGCCTCCGATCACCCGGCGCGCCGCCTGATCGACCGCATGGGTGCCTGCGCCATGGGCTTCGACCGCATGGCCGATACGCTGGGTGACGCGCTCGGGCGTGAGATCCGGCGCGTGGT
>JBIIED010000092.1:0-11026 GCA_044237995.1 Rubrivivax sp.
CGGGTGCGTGGCCACCACCGGCAGGCCGAGCTCGGCGGCGAGCTGCACGGTGGCGCGCACGAGCGTCTCGTGGGCGGCGCCGCCGGCTCGCTGCACCTCCAGGTAGAAGCGGCCGGGGAACTGCGCAGCGAGCTCGCGTGCGAGGGTTCCCGCGCGGGCGGCATCGCCGCCCAGCAGGGCCGCACCCACCGCCCCATGCTCAAAGCCCGAAAGCGCCACGAGCCCGCCACCGTGGGTGTCGAACCACTCTCTACGGACGCAGGCCTGCGCACGCTGCACCTGGGTCGCCCAGGCCCGCGACAGCAACTCGCACAGGTTGAGGTAGCCCGTCGTGTCCTGGGCCAGCACGAGCAGCCGAGTAGGGGTCTTTTCCCCGGCCTCGGGATGGATCCAGAGATCTGCCCCGATCAGGGGCTTGACGCCGCGCTCGCGGCAGGCCCTGTAGAACTTGACGGCCCCGAACAGGTTGGCGAGATCCGTGATCGCAAGGGCCGGCTGGCGGTCGGCGCGCGCGGCGGCGGCGGCGTCATCCACCCGAAGTGTGCCGTCGACGATGGAGAACTCGGAGTGCGTGCGCAGATGGACGAAAGGCATGCAGCCCATTCTAGACAGCGTGCCCCGCCTACAATCGCGCCCCGATGAAGAGCCTGTTGCCGAAGCTGCTCGGCCTGCTGTTGCTCGCCACGGCGATCATGATCGCCATTTCGCGGGCGCCGGACCGTCCGGCGCAGTCGCTGGTGGCGCGCTGGGGCGGCCCGCCAAGCGACTTCATCGAGGTCAACGGCATGACGGTGCACGTACGCGACGTCGGCCCGCGTGACGACCCGACGCCCATCGTGCTGATCCACGGCACTGGCGCAAGCCTGCACACCTGGGAGGGCTGGGTACAAGCCCTTCAGGGCCAGCGGCGCGTGATCACCTTCGACCTGCCGGCCTTTGGCCTGACGGGGCCCTTCGCGGGCCGGTACACCCCCGACGACTACGGCGGTGACACCTACGCGCGCTTCGTGCTCGATCTGCTCGACGTGCTGAAGGTGCCCCGCGCCGTTCTGGGGGGCAACTCGCTGGGCGGAGAAGTGGCGTGGCGCGTGGCGGTGATGGCCCCGCCGCGCGTGGAGCGCCTCGTGCTGGTGGACGCCGCGGGGCCGGACTTCGAGCCCGAGTCGGTGCCGGTGGGATTCCTGATCGCACGTATCCCGGTGCTGAACCGGCTCACGGAAGAACTGCTGCCGCGCCCGCTGGTGGCCGCCAGCCTGGCCAACGTCTACGGCGACCCCCGGCGCGTGAGCCCGGAGCTCGTCGACCGCTACTTCGAACTCACGCTGCGCGAGGGCAACCGGCGCGCCCTCGGACTGCGGCTGCGTCAGTTCGTGCGCGGCGAGCATGCCGAGCGAATTGCCACCATCGGCCAGCCGACCCTGATCCTGTGGGGCGGACGCGACCGGCTGATTCCGCCAGCCGTCGGACGCACCTTCCAGTCGAGCATCCGGGGCAGCCAGCTCATCGTCTTCGACGAACTCGGTCACGTGCCCCACGAAGAGGATCCCGTGCGCACGGTCGAGGCAGTGCGCACCTTCCTCGAACTGCCCGCCCAACCACGCTGAGCCAGGCGAGCCAACCGCCCCCACCCTCAACATCACCATGACACCCGAGATCGACACCCTGCGTGCCGAACTGAAAGCCCTCAAGCAGCGCCACGAGGCGGGCGAACTGCCCGAGGCCGACTGGCACGCTGCACGCGCGCCGCTGGAGCGCCGCCTGGCGGACCTGCTGGTGGCCGATGACACGCCAGCTGGAGCGGCTGCAACGGCCGCAACGGCTTCACCGGCCTCGGCGACCCCTGCCACCGCGACTCAGGCGACGCCCGCCGCACCGCGCCCTGTGGCGCCGCGCCCCTCGCGCGCGCTACTGGGCGGCGTCATCGCGTTCGTGCTCGCGGTGGCCGCGGGTGGGTACGCGATCATGGGCGAGCCGCGGGCGATCGACCCAGCGGCCCGGGCCGCAGCACCGGCCGAAGGCGGCGGGGTGACGCGCGAGCAGATCATGGCCATGGTCGAGCGGCTGGCCGAGCGGATGAAGACGCAGCCCGACGATGTCGAGGGCTGGACGATGCTGGGCCGTTCCTACCTCGTGCTCGAGCAACCGCGCGAGGCGCAGGCAGCTTTCGAGCGCGCGCGTGCGCTCAAGCCGCAGGATCCTTCGGTTCTGGCCGACCTCGCCGACGCGATCGCACTCAACCAGGGCCGCGTGCTGGCGGGGGAGCCGGCACGGCTGGTCGCTGCGGCGCTGGCACAGGACCCCGACCACCGCAAGGCGCTGGCGCTGGCCGGCTCGGCCGCATTCGAGGCCCGGGACTACGCCACGGCCGCGCGTCACTGGAGCCGCATCGTGGCGCTGGAGCCGGCCGACAGCCCGCTGGCCGCACAGGCCCGCTCGGGCGTAGAGGAAGCACGCCAGCTCACCACCGCGGGCCCGACCGGTGCCGCGGGGGGAGGCGCCCCTGGCGCCGCACCGCGCGCGGCCGCTGCCGCCTCGGCCTCGGTCTCCGGCACGGTCAGCCTGGCTGCGGCCCTCCAGGACCAGGCAAGCCCACAAGACACCGTCTTCGTCGTGGCCCGCGCGGCCGAGGGCCCGCGCATGCCGCTGGCCGTCTTGCGCGCGCAGGTCAAGGACCTGCCACTGACCTTCACGCTCGACGATCGCCTGGCGATGGCACCCGGTGCGGGGCTCTCCTCGGCTACGCGTGTGATCGTGACCGCGCGCGTAAGCCGCTCGGGCCAGGCCGCGCCTCAGACGGGCGACCTCGAGGGCCAGAGCGCGGTCGTGTCCGTGGGGGCGCGGGATCTGCGCCTGGAGATCACGCGCGTCGTGCCCTGAGCTCGAGCTGCCGCGGATCGTGCGCCGACAGGCGCAGGCCGAGCGGCTCGCAGCCGCCAACCGGTAATCAGTCCCCGATCAGGCTCGCCGGATCGACATTGGCGCCGCACAGCACGACGGCCACCCGCTCATGCGGGCCCGGGCGCACGGCGCCCTCCCACAAGGCTGCCAGGCCGAGCGCAGCGGCGGGCTCCACGGCCAGGCGCCAGTCCCGCCACAGGCGCAGCTGGGCACGGCGAATGGCCGCGTCGTCCAGCAGGTGCGTCTGAGCCACGTGACGCTGGCTGAGGGCCCAGCAGATCGTCCCCACCCGGCGTGCGCCCAGCGAGTCGGCTGCCACGCCGCCCACGGACACGTCCACCGGCTTGCCCGCCTGGCGTGCCGTGTGCAGGGTGGGAGCGAGCGCCGGCTCGAGCGCGTGCACCGCCGCACGCCCCGCAAACCAGGCGGCGATCCCCGCAATGAGGCCGCCCCCGCCCACGCTCACGAGCACGTGGTCGGGGGTGCCGGCCTCCTCCTCGATCTCCATCCCGATCGTCCCGGCCCCGGCCACGACCTCGACCTGGTCGTAGGCGTGCATCAGCAGCGCCCCCGTCTCGGCCTGGCGCGCCAGGCAGGCCGCCAGCGCCTCCGGGTAGGCGGCCCCGTGCACGTTCACCCGCGCCCCGAGCGCGGCCAGCACGGCCCGCTTGGCCGGGCTCGACACCTCGGGGACGAAGACCTCGCAGGGCACGCCGCGCGCACGCGCCGCGCAGGCCACGGCGATCGCCGCGTTGCCACCCGAGGCCACTACGACGCCCGCCTCGGGCAGCTGCGGCTGCGCCAGGATGCGGTTGAACATGCCGCGCGCCTTGAAGCTGCCGCCGAGCTGCAGCTGCTCGAGCTTGAGCCAGACCTCGGCAAGCTCGAGCCCCAGGGCCCGGCCCGGCACGCGCATGAGTGGCGTGCGGCGGACATCGCGCGCGATTCGCGCGGCGGCGGCGCGGATGTCCTCGGGTGTCACCGGCAGGTTTGCGTCCATCCCGCTATCCTAGGGCGTATGAACGCCTCCCTGCCCCTGACCCTGTCCGAGAACGCACTGACCTGGGCGCAGCGCCTGGTGCGCTTTCGCACCGTGAGCGCCGACTCCAACCTCCCGCTGATCGAGTGCATTGCCGACCACCTGCGCACGCTCGGCATTCCGATCCGCCTGACCTACGACGAAGAGCGTCGCAAGGCCAACCTCTTTGCCACGATCGGTGCAGGCAAGCCCGGCGGCGTGATCCTTTCCGGCCACACCGACACGGTGCCCTGGGATGGGCAGGCCTGGAGCGTAGACCCGTTGTCGGCGCAGCTGCGCGAAGCCCGGCTCTACGGCCGCGGCAGCGCCGACATGAAGGGTTTCATCGGCCTGGCGGTGGCACAGGCACATGACTTCCTCGCAGCGGACCTGCCCTTTGCCGTGCACTACGCGCTGAGCTACGACGAGGAGGTGGGAGGCTTCGGTGCGCGTGCCCTCATCGCCGACCTGAAGGACGCGGGGCTGGAGCCGCGGCTGTGCATCGTGGGCGAGCCGACGAACATGGTGCCGGCCGTGGCGCACAAGGGCGTGTACCGCTGGCGCTGCTGCGTGCGCGGCAAGGCGGCGCACTCCTCGCTCACGCCGATGGCCGTCAATGCGCTGGAGGCCGGTGCACGGCTGGTGTCCTCGATCGCCGACATCGCCGACCGGATGCGCGACGCCGGACCGCGCCACGAGGGCTTCGACGTGCCGTACTCCACCGCCGCGGTGTGCCAGATGCACGCGGGCATCGCCGACAACGTGGTGCCCGAGGAGTGCCGCATCCACTACGAGTTCCGAAACCTGCCCGGCGCCGACGCGGACGCGATGCAGCAGCAGGTGCTCGCACGCGCGGCCGAGCTCGAGCCCGCGATGCAGGCGGTGGACCCCGCCAGCGGCTTTCGCTTCGAGTGCACGGCCGAGATGCCCGACTTCCGTGCGCCCCCGGGCGACCCGGCCGTGGCGCTGGCCGCGCGCCTGGCCGGCACCGCCGAGACGGCGCTCGTGGCCTTCGGCACGGAGGCGGGCCTGTTCCAGCGCGCCGGCATCGCCACCGTCATCTGCGGCCCGGGCTCGATCAACCAGGCGCATCAGGCCGACGAGTACGTGAGCCTGGCGCAGCTGGCCCAGTGCGAGCGCTTCATCTCCCGGTTGCGCGACGAGAGGCTGTGACGCCCAGCTGAGGGTCGCCGCGATGGCCGGACGCCACCACGTCCTCACGCCCGAGGCGCTGGCGATGGTGGATGCCATCGCCCGCACCGGCAGCTTCGCCTCGGCCGCCCGCGCCCTGGGCAAGGTCCCCTCGGCGCTCACCTACAACGTGCGCCAGCTCGAGGAGGCGCTGGACGTTCTGCTCTTCGACCGCGGCTCGCGTCAGGCCCGGCTCACGCCGGCCGGGCAGGAACTGCTGCGCGAGGGCAGGCGCCTGCTGCAGGAGCTCGAGGCGGTGGCCAATCGCGTGCAGCGCGTGGCCAGCGGCTGGGAGCCCACGCTGGCCATCAGCGTGGACGACGTGCTGTCCACGACCACCGTGTTCGAGCTCGTCGAGGCCTTCTGCAGCGTCTCGGGCGATGCGGAGCGGGCCGGGCCCGCCACGCGGCTGCGCATTCGTCACGACGTGCTGGCCGGCACCTGGGAAGCGCTCGTGTCGGGCCAGGTCGATCTGGCCATCGGCGTGGCGGGCGACTTCACCCAGCCTGCCGGGGTCGAGGTCGAGCCGCTGGGCGAGCTGCCCTTCGTGTACTGCGTGGCGCCGCACCACGCGCTGGCCCGTGTAGACGGCGAGCTCGACGCCGAACGCCTCGTGCACCACCGGGCCGTGGCCGTGGCCGACACCGCGCAGCGCCTGGCGCCCATCACGGTCAACCTGCTGCCAGGGCAGGACGTGCTCACGGTGCCCACGATGCGCGCCAAGCTCGAGGCGCTGCTGCGCGGCCTGGGAGGCGGCTTCCTGCCCGAGCCGATGGCCCGGCCCTGGATCGCAGCGGGACGGCTCGTGACGCGGCCGGCCTCGGGCGGTCCGCGCAGCGCGCGGCTGCACTACGCCTGGCGCGCCGAGCGCGGCGCGATCGGCCTGGGTCGCGCGCTGCAGTGGTGGCTCGGCCAGCTCGGCAAGCCCGCCACGCGGCGCGCGCTGCTCGAGCGCCACGAGACACCCGCGGGCTGATGGCCGCGACAGCCTACACCGGCCGCTTCGCCCCCTCTCCCACCGGTGCGCTGCATGCGGGCTCGGTGGTGGCCGCGCTGGCGAGCTGGCTCGATGCCCGCGCCCATGGCGGGCGCTGGCTCGTGCGCATCGAGGACGTCGACGTGCATCGCTGCACGCGCCAGGCGGAGGCGCAGATCCTGCGCCAGCTCGATGCACTGGGCCTCGTCGCCGACGAGCCGCCGCTGCGGCAGTCCGACCGCACCGCCACCTACGAGGCCGCGCTCAGGCGGCTCGTAGCGGCCGGCCTGGCCTACCCCTGCGGCTGCTCGCGTCGCGACATCGACGCAGCGCTGGCCGCCGCCGGCGTCGAGCACGCGCGCCAGGCCGAGCGTGTCTACCCCGGCACCTGCCGCGCAGGGCTGGGGGGGCGGTCGCCGGGCGCCGTGCGGTTGCTGAGCTGCGCATCGGATGGCAGCGCCCGCGTGGTGCGCTGGCACGACCGCCGACTGGGCGCCCAGGAACAGGACGTGACGCGCGAGGTCGGGGACTTCGTGCTGCGCCGCGCCGATGGGCCGCACGCCTACCAGCTCGCCGTGGTGGTGGACGATGCGGCACAGGGCGTCACGCACGTGGTGCGCGGCCAGGACCTGGCCGACAACACGCCACGGCAGATCCTGCTGCAGCGCGCGCTCGGCCTGCCCACGCCCGCTTACCTGCACACCCCGCTCGTCCTGGGGGCCGACGGATCCAAGCTCTCCAAGCAAAACGGTGCCCGCGCGGCCGACACCGACAACCCGGTGCACACGCTCGAGCAGGCCGCGCACGTGCTCGGGCTGGCCACGCAGCACGCGCCGCGCGATTCGCCTCGGGCCTTCCTGGCGGCTTGCGTGCAGGCCTGGCGCCGAGCCTGGGGCCCGGCGTGAGCGGCCCCGAGAACCCTGCCGGCGGGCCGGCCCCGCCCTCGTGCATGATGGCGGCTCTCGCACACAGGCCAAGGAGCGCCCGATGATCACCACCCCCAGCGGATTGCAGTACGAGGACACGGTTGCCGGCACGGGCGCCACGGCCACGGCCGGTCGTCGCGTCAGCGTGCACTACACCGGATGGCTCTGGCGCGACGGGCAGGCCGGGCGCCAGTTCGACTCCAGCAAGGGCCGTGGCGAGCCCTTCTCCTTTCGCCTGGGCGGCGGTGAGGTGATCGGCGGCTGGGATGAAGGCGTGCAGGGGATGCAGGTGGGCGGCACGCGCGTGCTGATCATCCCGCCCGAGCTGGGCTACGGCGCCTACGGGGCAGGTGGCGTGATTCCGCCCAATGCAACGCTGAAGTTCGAGGTTGAGCTGCTGCAGGCCTGAGGCGACGCGACGCGACGCGATGCGGCGCTTCGCGGCTGCCTGCGCTCACAGGCGCAGGAAGTGCTCGCGGTAGTGCAGCAACTCGTCGATGGACTCGCCGACGTCGGCCAGCGCCGTGTGCTTCTGCGCCTTCTTGAAGCCGTCGGAGACCTCCGGCCGCCAGCGCCGTGCCAGCTCCTTGAGGGTGCTGACGTCGAGGTTGCGGTAGTGGAAGTAGGCCTCCAGGCGAGGCATGGTGCGAACGAGGAAACGGCGGTCCTGGCAGATGCTGTTGCCGCACATCGGGCTCTTGCCCTTGGGCACGTAGCCGCGCAGGAACTCGAGCACCTGCGCCTCGGCGGCAGCCTCGTCAAGCGTGGAGGCGCGCACGCGCTCGATCAGGCCGCTCTTGCCGTGCGTGCCCTTGTTCCAGGCGTCCATGCCGTCGAGCACGGCGTCGCTCTGGTGCACGGCCAGCACGGGGCCCTGCACGCGTACCTTGAGATGGGCGTCGGTGACGATGACGGCCATCTCGATGATGCGGTCGCCGTCGGGATCGAGTCCCGTCATCTCGAGATCGATCCAAATCAGGTTGCTCTCGCTCGAGGTCAACACGGTGCCGGTCATCGGGGTCTTCCTCCTGCGGGTCCCGGATGCATTGTCGCTCAGCCCTACACTGCGAATCGATGAACGCTGCGGATCTCGTCACGGCCCTGTTCGTGGCCGCCCTGCTGGGGGGCTTTGGGGTGCAGGCCTGGCTGGCCGGGCGCCAGATCCGGCACGTGGCCGCACACCGCGAGGCCGTGCCGTCCGCCTTCGAGGCTTCAGTGGGCCTGCATGCCCACCGCAAGGCAGCCGACTACACGGTGGCACGCGAGCGCTTCGGCCTGGTGGGCGCGGCATGGGGCACCGCCATGCTGGTGGGCTGGACGCTGCTCGGGGGGCTGGATGCGCTGTACGGGTGGAGCCTGGGAGTCGGGCCGCGCTGGGGCCTGGGTCCGATGGCCACGCAACTCGTCTTCCTGGCGGCCTGTGCAGCGGTGGGAGGTGTGCTGAGCCTGCCGCTTTCCTGGTACGAGACCTTCCACCTCGAGCAGCGCTTTGGCTTCAACCGCATGACGCCGGCCTTGTGGCTGGCCGACCTGTTCAAGGGCGTGCTGGCGTCCTCACTGCTGATGTTGCCGCTGGCCTCGATCGTGCTGGCGCTCATGGGCGCTGCAGGGCCTTGGTGGTGGCTGTGGGCGTGGGCGGCCTTCGTGGGCTTCGTGCTGCTGCTGCAGCTTGCCTATCCCACGCTGATCGCACCGCTCTTCAACCGCTTCGAGCCGCTGCGCGACGAGACTCTGGCCGCACGCGTGCAGTCCCTCATGCAGCGCTGCGGCTTCCGTGCGCGCAGCCTGCTGGTGATGGACGGCAGCCGCCGCTCTGCACACTCCAACGCCTACTTCACCGGCCTGGGCGCAGCCAAGCGCGTTGTCTTCTACGACACGCTGCTCGCGCGGCTCACGCATGGGGAGATCGAGGCGGTGCTTGCGCACGAGCTCGGGCACTTCCACCACCGCCACCTGCTCAAGCGCATGGTGTCGATCGTCGCCTTCAGTGGCGCGGCGCTGGCCCTGCTGGGGTGGCTGAGCACACAGACGGCCTTCTACGAGGGCCTGGGCGTGCAGGCGCGCCCCGGGCAGCCGCACGATGCGCTGGCGCTGCAGCTCTTCCTGCTCGTGCTGCCGACCTTCGCCTTCTTCGTCACCCCGCTCTTCGCCCACTTTTCCCGCCGCGACGAGTTCCAGGCCGATGCCTACGCCAGTGCCCACGCCAGCGCGCAGGAGCTGCAGGCGGCGCTGCTCAAGCTCTACGAGGACAACGCCTCCACCCTCACGCCCGACCCCCTGTACGTGCGCTTTCATCACTCGCACCCGCCTGCGGCACAGCGCCTGGCCGCCCTCGCGCGGGCCGCCTCGACCGGTACCGGTGGATCGGGCCGCGACGGTGCGGGCACAGTCGGAGCGGCGGCTTGAGCACGGCCGCCGCCGGAGCGGCGGCTTGAGCCCCGCCGCACCCCTGGCAGACCTGCTCGAGGCGCGCGTGCGCCCGCTCGGTCCGGCCGACCTTCTCAACGCCCAGGCCCTGGCCGTACAGCTCGAGCGGCTGCCGGGCTGGTCGGTGCAAGACGGCGCCCTGGCGCGCGACTACCGCTTTCGCGACTTCGACTCGGCGATGGGCTTCGCGCAGGCCGTGGCCAGGCTCGCCGCGCGCCAGGACCATCACCCCGAACTGCGCATCGAGTGGGGCCGCTGCACCGTGCGCTGGCACACGCACTCGGCCGGCGGCATCACGATGAACGACATCATGTGCGCCGCGCAGCTCGACGCCACCGGCTGATGACGGCAAACGAGGCGCTCGTGGTGGCGGCCCATGGCCGGCACGTGCTCATCCAGATGGCAGACGGGCGCCGGCTGATCGCCCATCCGCGTGGCAAGCGCGGGCAGTCGGTGGTGGGCGACTGCGTGAGGTGGCTGGCATCTGGCGACGAAGCGGTGGTCGAGGCGGTGCTGCCGCGTCGCAACCTGATGTTCCGCCAGGATGCGTGGCGCACGAAGTCCTTTGCCGCCAACCTCGATGCGGTACTCGTGCTCGTGGCAGCCGACCCGCCCTTTTCCGAGCGCATGGTGGCGCGCGCGCTGATCGCGGCGCACAGCGCCGGGGTGCCGGCGTGGGTCGCGCTCAACAAGGTGGACCTCAACCCGCAAGGCGGCCGCACCAAGCTCGCGCCGCTGACGGCGGCTGGAGTCGAGGTGGTGGAGCTGTCGTTGCGCGACGAGACGCGGGCGCGCGAGGAGCTCCTGCCCCGGCTGAGCGGCCGCACCACCCTGGTCATGGGCCCAAGCGGTGCCGGCAAGAGCACGCTGGTGAACCTGCTTTGTCCCCAGGCCCGCGCTGAGGTGGGCGAAGTTTCACGGGCGCTGCACAGCGGGCGCCACACCACCACCACCACGCGCTGGTATGGCCTGGGCCCGGATCTGGCGGGCGGCGCACTCATCGACTCGCCGGGGTTCCAGGAGTTCGGCCTGCACCACGTGGCGCCAGCCGACCTGGTGCAGCACATGCCCGACGTGCAGGCGCATCTGGGTGGTTGCCGCTTCTACAACTGCACGCACCGCCAGGAGCCGGGTTGCAGCGTGCGCGCGGCGGTCGAGGCAGGCACGCTGGCTGCCACGCGCTGGCGCCAGTACGTGGAAATCCTCGACGAGCTCGAGGCCGCGCGCGCCGCGCGGCCGGGCGCACAGTAGGCGCCAGCATCAGGGGGCTGACCCCGCCGGCGCGCCGGCGACACCTGCTTCAGCCCAGGACGTTGGCCAGCGACAGCAGCGCCACCGTCAGCAGCCACAGCACGACCGAGCGCCACACCAAGCCCACCATGCTCTGCAGGTGGGCCATCTGCGGCACCAGGCCAGGCGTACTGCCCGCGGCCTGCACTCGCGCGTCGTCGTCTCCTGCAGCCGCCTGCGGGGCCGGCGGCTCCGCAGCGCGCTCCGGGGTGACACCGGCCGGGGCGCTGCCGCCAAGCTGCACCCCCACCGCTCCTGCCGCCGAGGCGAGGATGACCCCCTCGTTCGGCCGCATCCACA
>JBIIED010000093.1:0-11001 GCA_044237995.1 Rubrivivax sp.
CGGGGCGCGCGACTGGCCGCGGAGCAGGATGCGATCGGGTTGCGGCTGCAGCAGTGGCTCAACCACGCCGCGCTGCACCGCGCGCTGGCGACGGACTGAGGACTCAGCCGGGGGCTACTCGCCCAGCAGCGCGAGATCGTTGCGGCCGCGCAGCGTGGTGGTGCCGGGCGCGAAGCCCGGCACGGCGGCCACCTGGCCAGCCTGGCCGCCTGGAGCGCCCTCCATGCGGTCAGGTGCGATGTGCATCACATCGGCCCGACTCGCGATCGGCGCGACCATGACGGCCGGCAGCACAGCCAGGGCGGTGGACGTCGCAGCGCTGTGCGACAGCACCTGGCCCCCGCGCCTGGCGATCTCCTCGCGCACGGCGGCGAGATCCGAGCCGCGGCCCTGCCCGGTGACGACCACCCGCACCACGCGCTGCCCGTTGACCTCGCGCAACCAGGGCAGCGAAGGGGCTTGTCGCGCATCGAGGGCCAGCTGCAACTCGCGCGCCACCTTGTAGCCGGCGGGATGGGTGGCCGCCGGTGCGGCCGCCGGAGCCTGGGCCGCGGGCTGCGTGGCGGCACGATCCTGGGCCCTCACGCCCGGCGCAGCCAGGAGGCTGGCCAGCGCCAGGCCGGCCGCCCAGGCCAGTGGCCCACGGGCGAGCGGGGCCGCGGTGTGTGCGGCGGCGGGCGAGGTCTGAAGGCAGCTCATCGGAGGGTTCCAGGTTGGCGTTCGGTGGGGTCAGGCTTCACTCGCCGCTGACGGAGGCACGCGCCCGCTCGGCCAGCACGATGCCCTCGGCCAGGACGATGCCTTCGGCGAGCACGATCCCTTCGGCCAGGACGATCCCTTCAGCCAGCACGATTCCTTCAGCCAGCACGATTCCTTCAGCCAGTACGATGCCCTCGGCCAGCACGATCCCTTCGGCCAGCACGATGCCGTTGGGCGCGACCTGGCCCTGGTTGAGGTTGAGCTTGGACAGGAGCGTCGCCGTGGCCGTGAAGATCCCGGTGCCGTTGCGCAGTGATGTCCGGCCGGCCACTCCGGAGGCGATCGTGACCTCGGGGCTCAGCATGCGCTGGTTCGTCAGCGGCCGCAGCCAGACGCGCTGCGCGTAGAAACTGGCGGGCATGTCGGGCTCGCCGGACTTGGGCGCGAAGTCACGCCACCACTTGATCTCGGTACGGAAGACGTTCCGGCCGAACCAGGTCAGGCGCGGATCCCACATCGGCTGGAAGCGGGTGAAGAGCTTCTCCCCGCTGACGATGTTCGTTCCGCCCGCGTAGACGATGCGGCTCCAGGGCAGCCGCTGGCCGTTGATCTCCGTCTGTGGGGAGGGCATCGTCATGCCCGGGCGCAGCATCGGTTGGGTATCGTTGATCGAGCCCGCGGCGATGGCGCTCGCGATGTCGGTGCGCAGCACGCGCGCCAGCGCCACGGCCCCTGCCACGTTGAGCTCGCCCGCGCCCTGCTGCATCAGGTTGGCATTGGCCAGCGGCGTGGCCGTGTACTGCAGGATGGCCTTGATCAGCGGCGGCGTGAGCCCCGGGTTGGCCTGCAGCATGAGGGCCACCGTCCCGGCCACCGCTGGCGCGGAGATCGAGGTGCCGCTGAGCTGCATCAGCCCGGTATCGGTGCCGCCGACGCTGCCCGGCACGCGCAGTGCGTCGACGCCGCCTAGCGTCGACCAGTCGGACCGCGCGCCGATGATCCGGTTGCCCGGTGCCACGAGCTCGGGCTTGAGCAGGTTGTCGGCGCGGCGCGTGTGGCGCTGGAAGGTGAATTCAACGGGCAGGCCGTCCGATTTGTACCACCCGTGGCCACGGGTGGGCCCGCGCGAGCTGAAGTTGTTGACGCTGTGCTGCGCGAGCGCGAGCGAGTTGCGCGTGTTCACCGATCCCACGGTGAGCACCGAGGGCTCGTGTCCGGGCGAGGCGATGGTGCCGTAGGTCTCCCGGCCCGTGGCCTGGCCGAAATTGCCCGCCGAGGTCACGACCGTGATGCCCGCCGCCGTCAGGCTGCGCACGGCGCGCGCCAGCGGATCGACGTGCGCGCTCTCGGAGGAGTCGGTGGCCAGGCTCATGTTGACCACGCGAATCCCGAGGCGCTTGTGATGGTGCAGCACCCAGTCCAGGGCCACGAGCAGGTCGCTGAGCTTGCCCACGCCCTGGTTGTTCAGCACCTTCAGGTCGAAGAGCGACGCGCCCGGAGCGATGCCGGTGGAGTTCGGGGTCTGGTACCCACCCTGCCCGGCAATCACGGAGGCCACGTGGCTGCCATGACCGAAGCCGTCCGTGAAGGGCTTGCTGTCGTTGGCCACGTTGACCTCGACGAGCTTGCGGCCGGGGTCGCGCGGGCTCGACCAGTCGCCCCAGTCCCCGGGGTCGCCATCGGCCAGCCAGCCCACCGTGTCCACGCCAGGTTGCCAGTCCTGCGCCCCGCGCAGGGCGGCGATGTTCTGCCGGGTGAAGTCCACCGCGCGGCTCACCCGGCTCTGGCCGGAGGCTGCGCGGAAGTGCCGGTGGTTCCACTGGATGCCCGAGTCGAGCACCGCCACGCCCACTCCAGAGCCGTCCAGGCCGGCGCTACGCACGGGCTGGCTGTTGTTCCGGTTGACGGTGCCCGTCACCGCCTCCAGGTGGCTCTGCGAGCGCCAGGTCAGGCGGTTCGGCACGACGCTGCGCACGAACCAGCTGTACTGCCAGTCGGTCGGGTGGCCCAGGCGCTGCAGGTCGCACACCGCCACCATGGCCGCCAGGGCCGGGATCGACATGAAGCGGTTGTAGGCCGAGGCCCGATTGGGTCCGGCACTGGGCGCCACGCGCGTGTCCGAGCCATGGTTCTGCCGGAAAGTCCAGAACAGCGGATCGATGTCGTCGCGCCCGAGGATGACCACCTGCACGTAGGTGACGGGCTGGTTGTTGGCGCCGGGCTGCGTGCGCGCCCAACTCGGCAGCGGCCGGCCGTCGCGCACCGAGGCGTTGGTGCCGCTGCAGTCAGCGCGGCGCAGGATGTCGGCCAGGTCGGGCGCGAGCATGGTGCCGTCGGGCACCGGGGCGGCACCACAGACGCCGGCCCATGCCAGGCCCAGGGTCGCGACCATGGCGCGCAGCCGCGCCATGCCCTCGCGCGGTCGGAACATCACTCCAGCCATGATCAATCCCATGCAACGTCTCCTGTGCGCGCGATTGGATCGGTCACGCACCCCCCGGATCAAGGGGGAGCGCCGGGCCAGCCTGACCACGCCGTGACCGAGTTCACGCCAGCGTCGTTGCCGCACGGCGGACAGGCTGGCGCTTCACCGCATGGCGCGGAAAAGGCCTTCTGTCCGGCCGTCTCGGCAGAGGGAGCCCATCCAGGCCCTGCAGGGCGCCGCGCACGCGCGCGGGTACGATCGCGGGCCCCCTCGCACTGCGCACCCGATGACCCACACCCGAGCCCTCATGCTGATGATCCTGTGCACGATGCTGTGGAGCATGGGAGGCGTGGTGAGCCGCCACTTCGAGTCGGCCGAAGGCTTCGAGGTGACCTTCTGGCGCAGCCTCTTTGCCGTGCTGACGGTGGCGGCCTGGCTGGCCTGGCGCCAGGGCACGGGCGCCTTCTCCCAGCTTCGGCGGGCCGGGCGCATCGTGTGGATCAGCGGTGCGATGTGGGCCATGATGTTCACCTGCTTCATGGTGGCGCTCTCGCTCACGCGCGTGGCCAACGTGCTGATCACGCAAAGCCTCGCGCCGGTGGTCACGGCGCTGCTGGCCGGCGCCGTGCTGGGCCAGCGTGTGGGTGGGCGCACCTGGCTGGCGATCACGGTGGCTGCGCTGGGCATCTGCGCGATGTACGTCTTCGACGTCTCGGGGCTCGATGCGCAGCATGCCCTGGGCGTGGTCGTGGCACTGGGCGTGCCGCTGGCCGCCGGCATCAACTGGGTGCTGCTGCAGCGCGCCGGCCAGGGGCCGGACCTGTCGGTGGCGGTGCTCATCGGCGGCACGATCTCGGCGGCCGTGATGCTGCCGCTGGCCTGGCCGCTCGGGGTGAGCGCGCACGACCTCGGCCTGCTGGCGGTGCTGGGCGTGTTCCAGCTCGGCGTGCCGTGCGTGCTGGTGATGTACGTGGCGCGCTACCTGACGGCCACCGAGACCTCGCTGCTGGCTCTCCTGGAGGTGGTCTTCGGCATCATGCTGACGTGGCTCTTCAGCAGCGAGCGGCCGGGCCTGGCCACGCTGGTCGGGGGCAGCGCCGTGCTGGCGGCACTGGCCTACCACGAGCTCGCGGCGCGGCGCGAGAGCGCCCCTGCAGGCGGCTGAAGTACCCGCGGCGCTGGAACCCGTCCCGGTCCTCGGCCTGCTCGAAGCGCTGCGCCTCCTGGCGCTTGATTAGCAGGTACCAGGCGAGGAAGGAGGCTCCCAGCGGGCCTGTGGCACCGGGGCGCCCGTGCGGGTTTGCCGGGGGTGAGCCCGGTGGCCGCAGCCGGGCCGTTCGGGGACAATCCCGGCTACGCCTTCCTCCGCATGTCCGCTCCCGCCCGCCGACCCGACCTTCCGGCCGATCCGGCCCGGATGCACCCCGAGATGCGCGCCCGCCTGCGCGCCGCGGTGCAGGAGGCCTTCTCGCGCGAGGACTTCCACAACGTCGACATGCGCGGCATCGCCGCGCGCAGCGGCATGAGCTTCTCGACGATCTACAAGTACTTCGGCGACAAGGAGCACCTGCTGTTCGAGTTCATCAGCGAGTGGCTGGCCGAGCTGCGCGAGCACATCGTCGACGGCATGCGCGGGCTGGAGTCGCCGCGCGAGAAGCTGCGCCGGTTCCTGTGGGTGAACCTGCAGTTCTTCGAGGACAACCCGGGCGTCGGGCGCGTGATGTTCATGTCGGTGCCGCTGCAGACCTGGATGCGCGACCCGACCTTCCGTCAGGCAGACTTCTTCGAGCCCATCCTCGGCCTCGTGCGCGACGCGCAGAAGGCGCAGCTCATCGACCCCGGTCTGCAGCCGCACCAGATCATCGACTGCTTCATGGGCACGATCCAGCACTCCATCGTGATGTGGGAGTACCGCGAGCGGCGCTACCGGCTCACCGAGCAGTTCGAGCCGATGTTCCGCGTGCTGTGGGGCGGCATCAAGGCAGCTTGAGGCTCGCGCGGTCCTTGAGCATCAGGAACTTGCCCGTGAGCTCGAAGACCTGCTGATCGTCCTGGTTGAACTGCTGCGCGCGGATCGTGAGCACGCCCACATCCGGCTTGGAGGTGTCGGCCTTGCCGGTCACGGTGATGATGCAGTGGATGGTGTCGCCGTGAAAGAGCGGGTGCGTGAACTTCAGCGTCGAGAGCTCCAGCGCGGCCAGCGTGAAGGGCCCGAGGATGTCCTCCATCATCCCCGCCGTGAAGGACGCGGTGAGCAGCCCCGGCACCACGCGGCGCCCGTACTTGCCGTGCACGCGGCTGTACTCGGCGTCGACGAACAGCGGCGCCTTCAGCCCCGCCAGGCCCGTGAAGAGCACGCAATCGGCCTCGGTCACGGTGCGCCCGGGCGAGTGGAACTCCTCGCCCAGCGCCATCTCGTTGAGGGCCTTGAAGCGGTCGTAGCGGTTTCCCATCTGCGTCTCCAGAGGTGGTGGGGGTTCAGTCGAGCTTGGCGCCGCTCAGGCGCACCATCTCCGTCCAGCGCCGCAATTGCTCGGGGCCGGACCTGAGGTATTCCTCCAGCGGGATCGGCTCCTTGTCGAGCCCGCGCTGGGCGAGAAAGCGTGCGTACTCGGGGGTGGCGGTGATGCGCGTGATCGAGGCGCGCAGCCTGGCCACCACCGCATCGGGCGTGCCCGGGCGCACGATGATGGCCTGCTTGGAGGTGATCTCCGCGCCACTCACGCCCGATTCGGCCAGCGTGGGCACGTCCGGCAGCAGCGGCGAGCGCGCGGTGCCGGTCACGGCCAGCGCCTTGAGCTTGCCCGACTGCACGAGCGGCGCCGCCGTGGGGATGGCGGTCATGGCGATGTTCACCTGGCCACCGGCGGTGTCGGCGATGGCCTGCGCCCCGCCCTTGTAGGGAATGTGGCGCAGCCGGATGCCCGCGCGCGAGGCGAAGAGCTCGGGACCCAGGTGCGTGGAGCTGCCCACGCTGGCCGAGCCGTAGGTCACCTCCTCCGGGCGCGAGCGGGCGAAGTCGACGAGCTCGCGCACCGTGCGCGGGGCGAAGTTCGGCGCACCCACGAGGATGAACTGGGTCTCGTTGACGGGTGCCACGATGAGCCAGTCGCGCACCGGGTCGTAGGGCACGTTGCGGTACAGCGCGGGGTTGGCGTACAGGCCCGAGGCGGTCAGCAGCATCGTGTGCCCGTCGGCCGGCAGGGACAGCATCTGCTGCACCGCCAGGATGCCGTTGGCGCCGCTCTTGTTTTCCACCACCACGCTCGTGCCGAACTCGCGCGCCATCTCCTCGGCCAGGAAGCGCGCCGTGAAGTCCGAGGCGGTGGCCGTGGAGGTGGGCACGATGATGCGCATCGGGCCCTTGGGGAAGTCTTGTGCGGCAGCGGGCTGGGGCGAGCCGGCCAGCAGGGCGCAGGCCAGCGCCAGGCCGGCTGTGCCACGGAACAGGAAGTGTCGACGGCTGGGTATCACGGTTGTCTCCTTGGCGGCGGATGAAGGCGGGGGCAAATCGGGTGGCACATCGAGGGCGTCAGCGCGCGCTCAGTCGCGTGCCCGCGTCCAGGTCGATCGTGGTGGCGTTGAGGTAGGCGTTCTCGACGATCACCTGCACGAGCGAGGCGAACTCCTCGGGCTGCCCGAGCCGGCGCGGGAACAGCACCATGCGGTCGACGATCGACTGCGTAACCTGCTGCGGCAGCCCGGCGACCATGCCGGTGTCGAACAGGCCCGGGGCGATGGTGACGACGCGAATGCCGTGCTCGGCCAGGTCGCGCGCCACGGGCAGCGTCAGGCCGATCACGCCGGCCTTGCTCGCGCTGTAGGCCGCCTGCCCCACCTGGCCCTGCCAGGCCGCACCCGAGGAGGTGTTGACGATGACGCCACGCTCGCCGCCGGCATCTGCGGCCTGGCGCGCCATCGCGGCCGCAGCCAGGCGGATCACGTTGAAGGTGCCCGTGAGGTTGATGGCGATGACCTTCTCCCAGGTCTCGAGCGCGAAGGGCTGCCCCTTGGAGGACACCGTCTTGGCCGCATCGGCCACGCCCGCGCAGTTCACGGCGATGTGCAGCGCCCCGAAGTGCGACACCGCGGCGTCCACGGCCTGCGCGACCTGCGCGGCATCGGCCACCGAGCCCTCCAGCGTGAGCAGCTGCTGCGCCGGCGCCTGCCCGCGCAGCGTCTCGAGCGCCTGCGGCCGCAGGTCCAGCGCCACCACGCTCGCGCCGCGCGCGGCCAGCCGCAGCGCCGTGGCGCGCCCGAGCCCCGAACCGGCCCCGGTGACGAGTGCGACCTTGCCTGCCACTTCCATGTCTGTGCCTCCCTGGCCGTGTGCCGGCTCGTCCTTCAGCCGTCCTTCAGTGGATCGCGGCGCGCTCGAAGATCTGCACCGCCGCCACGGCCTCCTCGATGCCGATGAGGCCGCCGCCGTTTTCCTGGATCGCGATGCGCGCGCCCTGCACCTGCCGCAGCCCGGCCTCGCCGCGCAGCTGCATCACGAGCTCGTGCACCTGGCCCAGGCCCGTGGCGCCGATCGGGTGGCCCTTGGATTCGAGCCCGCCCGAAGGGTTGACGGGCAGGCGCCCGCCGATGGAGAGCTCGCCGCGCTCAGCCGCCGGGCCGGAGCCGCCCACCGGCACGAGCCCGAGGGCCTCGACGTTGAGCAGCTCGCCCATCGCGGTGGCGTCGTGCACCTCGGCGAGGTGGACATCCTGCGGGCCAAGCCCCGCCTGCTCGTAGGCGCGCCGCGCTGCATGGGCCGCGATGGCGCGCTGCGGCTCGTCGGCCGTGCGCGCCTCGCCCACCTGGACCACGCTGGCGCGCACGCGCACCGCGCGCCGCGCATCGCCGCCCAGGCGCTGCAGCCCGGCATCGGTGCACAGCAAGGCCGCGGCCGCGCCGTCGCTCACGGGGGAGCACATGGGCAGCGTCAGCGGGTAGGCGATCGGGGGCGCTGCCAGCACCTCCTCCACCGTGTAGGCCTGCCGGTACTGCGACAGCGGGTTGTGCACGCTGTGCGTGTGGTTCTTGGCCGCCACCGCGGCGATCTGGCGCTGCGTGGTGCCGTGGCGGCGCATGTGGTCGCGGCAGAAGGCGGCGTACACGTCCATGAAGACGCTGTAGGGCTTGGTGGACATCGTGCCCGGCGGGGGCTCGATGCCGTGCCCGAGCTCGATCAGCCGCGCGTGGTTGGCCGCAGCGGTCTGCACGTCCCACCCGGCCTCGAAGACGGCAAACGCGCGCGCCTTGTCGGGCACCACCATCTTGTCCGCACCCACGGCCAGCGCAATGTCGCAGGAGCCGGCCTGCAGCGCCTGCCACGCCAGGTGAAAGGCCGAGCTGCCGCTGGCGCAGGCGTTCTCCACCGTGAAGACCGGAATGCGCTCGAGCCCGAGCCGGCGCATCGCGATCGGCCCGGGCACGCAGATCTGGCCGTGCAGCCAGCCGTGCGTGACGGTGCCGTAGGCCGCCCACTGAATCTGCTCGAGCCCGGCGCCGGCGTCCTGCAGCGCGCGCTGCACCGCCTGCCCGATCAGGGCGTAGACATCGCTTTCCGGGTGACGGCCGAAGGCCGTCATTCCCACTCCTGCCACATGCACCGTGCGCATCGCCGGCTCCTCCTGGTGCAGCGCCTCAGCGCCCGACGAAGCGCGGCTCGCGCCGCTCGTTGAAGGCGCTCAGGCCCTCGGCCATGTCGTGCGAGCGCAGGTGCTCGCGCATCATCACCTGCTCGTGCAGCAGCGCGTCCTCGCGCGTCTTGTCGGCCGCGTGCCGGGCCACCGCCTTCATGCGGCGCAGGCCCGCCGGGCTGCGCCGGGCAAGCTCCTGGGCGAGCTCGAGCGCGGCCGCCTGCAGCTGCTCGGCCGGATGAAGCTCGCACACCAGGCCCAGCGCGTGCAGCCGCTCGGCCGTGAGCGTGCGCCCGCTGAGCAGCAGATACATCGCCGTGGGCAGCGGCAGCAGCCTGGGCAGCACGGCCGCGCCCCCTCCTCCGGGGAAGACCCCGTAGTTGGCGTGTCCATCGCCGATGCGCGCGCCCTGCGCGGCCACGATGATGTCGGCGCACATCGCCAGCTCCAGGCCCCCGGCCATCGTCAGCCCGTTGAGCGCGGCCACCACCGGCTTGGGGAACTCGCGTACCTGCTCGAAGGCGCGGCTCGCGCGCTCGAGGAAGTCGGCCTCGCCCGGCGCCACGCGCTGCGCGGCGTCGAAGGCCTTCAGGTCGGCGCCGGCACAGAACGCGCGGCCCGCCCCGGTGAGCAGGAGCACGCGCACGGAGTCGTCGGCGGCGGCCTGCTCGCAGGCCGCGTGCAGGTCCTGCAGCATGACGGTGGTGAGGGCGTTGAGCGCCTGCGGGCGGTTCAACGTGAGGCGCCTGACCGGGCCCAGGTCCTCGACCAGGAGCTCCGGCACGGGCGGGCAGTCTTCGGCCATCTCGCTCACTCCGGCTTGAGCCCGATGGTGTCGACCACCTTCTGCCAGCGCCGCAGCTCCTCCTGGACACTGGCCGCATAGGCCCGGGGCGCAACGGATTCCGCCTCCAGGCCCTGGCTGTCGAGGAAGCGCTGGTAGTCGGGCGTGGCGATGATGCGGCCCACCGCGGCGACGATCTTCTCGGCGATGGCATCGGGCAGCCCTGCAGGCGCGGCGAGGTAGGTCTTGGAGGTCACCTCGAAGCCGTCGAAGCCGCTCTCGGCCATGGTGGGCACCTGCGGCATGGCCTTGGAGCGGCGCGCGCCCGTGACGGCCAGGGCCTTGAGCCGCCCCGAGGCCACGTGCGGGGCCGCAGTGGCGATGGCCGGCACGCTGAACTGGATCTGCCCGCTGATGGTGTCGGTCACGAGGGGACCGCTTCCCTTGTACGGGACGCTCACGACATCGAGCCCGCCCATCTTGGCCATCAGCGCCGGCGCGATGTAGGTGACGCTGCCGCCGCCGGCCGATCCGAAGCTGAGCTTGCCGGGGCGCGCCTTGGCGTAGGCGACGAGCTCGCCCACCGTGTTCACGGGCAGGTTCGCGGGCACGACGAGTGCCAGCAGCGCATCGTTGATGCCCATGAGCACGCGGAAGTCCTTCACCGCGTCGAAGGGCACCGACTTGCTCAGCAGCTTGGTCAGGTAGACGGCCGAGCCGCCCATGAAGAGGGTGTAGCCGTCGGGCGCGGCCTTGGCCGCAGCGTCGGTGCCGATCGTCACACCCGCACCGGGCTTGTTGTCGACGATGACCTGGACCTTCCACTCCTGGGCCAGCCGCTCGGCGATCCAGCGCGTCGTCACGTCGGTGCCGGCGCCAGGGGACTGCGGCACGATGATGCGCACCGGCCGGTTGGGGTAGTCCTGTGCGCCTTGCGCATGGGCGTGCGGGCCAGCCAGGCCCAGCACGAGTGTGCCGGCGCAGGATGCGGCCAGCCAGGCCGCCGCACGGCGGCGGTTGACAGGTACGCTGATGGGGTTGCTCATGTGTCTCCTCCTGGTGTGGGGTTCGGGCGGCTGGCTGCCAGGACGGCTCGGCTGGCCAGCAGGGACTCGATGTGCGCGCCCTCCAGCCCCAGCTCCTCGGCGAGCACCTGTCGGGAGTGCTCGCCCACGGCCGGAGGCGCCGTCCAGCGCACGGCCGGACCGTCCACGTGCATGGGCGCGCGCACCATCGGCACCTCGCCGCCGGCAAGCGCAAGCGTGGACAGCAGGCCGTTGTGCCGCACCTGCGGGTCGGCCACGAGGGCGGCGTAGTCCTGAACCGGCGCGCACAGCACGCCGGTGCGCTCCAGGCGCTCGAGCAGCTCGGCCACGCGGTGCGTGCGAGTGGCCGCAGCGAAGGCCTCGTGCAGCGCCTGGCGGTTGCCCTGGCGCGCCGGGCTCGTGGCAAAGCGCGGGTCGTCG
>JBIIED010000094.1:0-10978 GCA_044237995.1 Rubrivivax sp.
GGAGGCAGCCGTGCCGACGTTGGCGGCCTGCTCGAGCACGCTGAAGCTGCGCGTGGTGAGACGATTGGGCGAGATGCTCTGCACCTCGGCGCGCCTGGCGATCTCCAGCACGCCCGCGGCGGGGAGCATCACGGACAGGCCACGCACCGACAGGTAGCGCATGTACACCGAGCCGCCGGCGCGTACCACCGCCTGGCGCAGGTCGCCCATCTCGGGGTCGGCACATTCGCAGAAGACCAGCGCCTTGACGTAGCGCACCGTGGGAAAGCTCGGCCCGGCAGGGCCCACGAGGTCGCGCGCCCAGGTGGATTGGGAGGTGATGTTTGGCGCCACCAGCGTGCTGCTGAGGTCGCCCGCGATCTTGGCTCGCTGGGTGGTCGTCAAGGACTGCACCGCAGTGCCGGAAAGCGCCGAAGCCTGGGCCGCGCCGGCCGCCAGGGCCAGCAGCAGCCCGGCCGACGTGGCGCGCAGCAACAGCCCGACGTGACCGAAGGTACGAGAAGAAGAGCGAATCATGGACGAACCCCCTGGAAACTCGTGGTGCAAGCACCGTTTCCTGATTTCACCCGCGAAAGGCCCCCTGTTCACGGGATGGGCGCCGATGAAGCCGGCCAGGCCGTGAACTTGTTCCGTCTCTTTCCATCTGCTTGTTGAGCCGACGTGGCCGGGCGACTCAGTGAAAGAGCCGCGCCGGGTTGGCCAGGCCCTCCACGAGCGTCGGCGTGCCTGCGACATCCAGGCGGTCGATCAGCGCGTCCACCGCCTGGGCCGAAAGCGGCGAGGACAGGAAGTGGCCCTGCCCGAAGGCGCAGCCCAGTGTGCGCAAGGCCGACAGCTGCCCTGCGTTCTCGATGCCCTCGGCCACCACCTGGCGCCCGAGCGAGCGGCCCAGGTCGAGGATCGTGCGCACGATGGCGGCGTCGGTGGGCCGCGTCAGCAGGCCGTCGATGAAGGAACGGTCGATCTTCAGGCTGTCGATGGGCAGGGAAGACAGGTGGGCGAGCGAGGAGTAGCCCATGCCGAAGTCGTCGATGGACAGCCCGATGCCGAATTGGCGCAGGTCCTCCAGCACCTGGCGCTCGGTGGCCAGGCGCCGCATCAGGATGACCTCGGTGAGCTCGAGCACGAGGTGCTCGGGCCGCAGCGCGGCCTCGAACAGTGCACCCTGGATGCGCTGGGGCAGGTTGCGCTGCGCCACGTCCTTGTCGGAGATGTTCACGTGCAGCCGCAGCGCCGACCAGTTCGCGCCGCGGCCATGCCAGCGCCGCAGGTCGGCGCAGGCCCGCGCGAGCACCAGGTCGGTGATCTGCACCACCAGCGAGGACTCCTCGGCGATGGCGATGAATTCCGCAGGCTCGATCGTGCCAAGCTCGGGGTGGTGCCAGCGCGCGAGCGCCTCGAATCCCAGCAGCCGGAACTCGTCGCGCAGGTCCAGGATGGGCTGGTAGGCGACTTCCAGCGAGCCTTCGGCGATCGTGCGGCGCAGGTCACCCTCGAGCCGCATGCGCCGCGCGATCTCGGCGTGCATCTCGCCGTCGAAGAGCACGTGCCGTGCCTTGCCCGCGGCCTTGGCGCGGTACATCGCGATGTCGGCGTCGCGCAGAACGTCGCCCGGCTTGTCGTATCCGCGCGTGCTGATCGTGATGCCGATGCTGGCGCTGCTGGTGATCTCGGTGCCGGCCACGCGGTAGGGCTGGCTCACGACTTCCTGGATGCGCGTGGCCAGCTCGACGACGCCCTGGTCGGGCTGCGCGCGGCGCAGCAGCAGCGCGAATTCGTCGCCGCCCAGGCGTGCCACGAGGTCTTCCGGCCGCACGCGGCTGGCGATGCGCTTGGCCACCAGCGTCAGGAATTCGTCTCCGGCGGCATGCCCCAGGCTGTCGTTGATGAACTTGAAGCGGTCGAAGTCCAGGAACATCACGGCGAATCCCTGCGACGGATCCTGGAGCGCCTGCTGCACGACCTTGGCCAGTTCCTCCACGAAGCGGCGCCTGTTGGGCAGGCCCGTGAGGGCATCGTGGAAGGCGATGTGGTGCATCTCCTGCAGGTGCTGCACCGTGATCTCGGCCTCGCGCCGCGCAGCCTGGGCGGTGGCCTCTGCGATCGTGCGGTTGGCCTCCTGCTGCTTGAAGAAGGCGTGCAGGATCGCCAGCAGCAGCGCCAGGGGCGGGCCCACCACGAGAATCGTCGCCAGGCCCGTGGCATGGAAGGAGACGGCCATCATCGCCGCCGCGCAGGCGCTGGCCGCATTGACGGCCACCGTCACGCCGAAGTTGCCCGCCACGTCCGACCAGGTGGGTAGCTCGCCGCGCTTGAGGCGCAGCTGGCTGGACACCAGCACCGAATTGATCAGGAACTGCACGATTGCCGTCCACAGGGTGGCGATCACCACCACCCCCGAGGAGCGCAGGCCCAGGCTCTCCAGGTGGGCCAGCACCATGTGCAGCAGGCCGCCGGCCACCCCGATCGACAGCGCGCACATCGCGGGGCTCACGATGCGCGAGGACCAGCGCTTGGACACGCGTGAGGAGGCCACGGCGGCGTCGGCCGCCGCCGCCAGCACGGCGGCGTGCGGGCCGTGCAGCAGCAGCAGCATGAAGATGAACACCTCCCCGGCACTGAAGGCCGACTTGGTGCGCGGCAGCATGATCGGGAAGAAGGCTGCCGCCACCGCGAGCAGGATGCCGGTGACGACCTGGCCGACATGGTCGGCCGGCTGGTGCGCGAGCGTCCAGAAGGACCAGGCGATTCCCACCGAGCCGGCGCAGACCGTCAGCCACCAAAACAGTGCCGCCCGCCTGTTGTAGTCGGGCAACAGCGCTTGGTTGAGCTGCTGAAGTGACGCGAGAGGTGTCAAGTGGTCGGTTTCCGGTCGGGTGGCGCCTGACCTGGCGCCATGGGATGGATCGATTTCGGCAGCGCGAGGCTGAACTTGAATACCGTGCCCCCTGGGGGCTCAGTGCACCGCCAGGCTGGCCGCCTGGCCGGACTCCGGCTGACCCTGCGGTTGGCTCGCCTCCAGCCTCTCGAGCAGGGCGCCGACCGCCTGCACCGAGAGCGCGCCATCCAGGAGGTTGCCCTGCACGGCGTCGCAGCCGGAGGCCTGCAGCCATGCCAGCTGGGCGGGTGTCTCCACCCCTTCGGCCACCGCCACACGCCCGAGCGAGCGGGCCAGTTGCAGCACGGTGCGCACGATCTCGGCGGCGGCGGGCTCGGTGCCCAGCCCGTTGATGAAGGTGCGGTCGATCTTCAGGCTGTCGATGGGCAGCGAGGAGAGCTGGCCCAGGGAGGAGTAGCCGATGCCGAAATCGTCGATGGCGAGCTTCACGCCCAGGCCGCGCAGTTCCTCCAGGGCGGCACGTTCACCGCCAATGCGGCGCATGATGATGCCTTCGGTGAGTTCCAGCACAAGGCAGTGCGGCCGCAGCCCCGTGCGCAGCAAGGCGGCGCTGACGCGCTCGGCCAGACCACGCTGGGCCAGGTCTCTGTCGCTGAGGTTCACGTGCATCACCAGCCCCTCCCAGCGGCCGCTGCGCGATTGCCACTGGCGCAGCTGCTGGCTGGCGCGTGCGAGGACGAAGTCGGTCAATGCGGTGGCCAGCCCTGCCTCCTCGGCGATGGGGACGAATTCAACCGGATGCACCGTGCCGAGCTCGGGGTGTGTCCAGCGCGCCAGCGCCTCGAAGCCGAGCAGGCTGGCGTCGCCCAGCGCGCGGATCGGCTGGTAGGCGACCTGCAGCCCGCCCTCGGCCAGCGCGCGTCGCAACTCGCCTTCCAGCAGCATCCGTCGTGCCAGCTCGGCGTGCATCCGGGCGTCGAAGATCACGTGGCGTGCCTTGCCGGCTGCCTTGGCCCGGTACATGGCGATGTCGGCATCGCGCAGCACGTCATCGGCCAACTCGTAGCCGCGCTCGGAGGTGGTGATCCCGATGCTCGCGCTGCTGGTGAGCTCGGTGCCCTCCACCTCGTAGGGCTGGCAGACGACGTCCTGGATGCGGTGCGCCAGGTCGTGCACGGCCTCGGGCGCGAGCCTGCGGCGCAGCAGGATCGCGAATTCGTCCCCGCCCAGGCGTGCCACGAGGTCCTCCTCGCGCACCTGCGCCACGAGCCGCTGCGAGACCTGCACGAGGAAGGCGTCGCCGGCGGCGTGCCCGAGGGTGTCGTTGATGAGCTTGAAGCGGTCGAAGTCCAGGAACATCAGCCCATAGCCCTGGCGTGCGTCGCTGCGGCAGCGTTCCACCATCCTGCCGAGGTCGGCCAGGAGCATGCGCCGGTTGGGCAGGCCGGTCAGGGCATCGTGGAAGGCGATGCGATGCATCTCCCCGAGGTGGCGCACGGTGATCTCCGCCTCCCGCTTGGCCCCCTCGGCCTCGGCTTCGCTCAGCGCGCGCGCGGCCTCCTGGTGGCCCAAGAAGCCTCGCAGCCCGGCCAGCACCAGGGCCAGGGCTGGCGTGACGGTGAGCATCACGAAGAACGCGTTTTCGGGAAACGTCGCGGCCAGCGCGGCGGCTGCGCAGGCGCTGGCGGTGCTCAGGGCGGGCAAGAAGCCGAGGCTGCCCGTGAGGTCGCTCCAGCGCAGCCACTCGCCACGCTTGAGGCAAAGAAGCAACGCGGTCAGTGAGGCACCCAGCAGGAACTGCAGGATTGCAAACCACGCCGCCACGCCCACGAGCGCCGCAGCGGAGGGGGCGCTGGCCGCTCCGAGCCATGCCAGCGCGGCCCACGCCAGGTGGCCCGTGACGGCCATCGACAGCGCGGCCGTCGCCGGGTTGCCCAGCCGGGATGTCCAGCGCCGGGACGTGCGGATCGACGCCAGGGCCGCCTCGGCCGCGGCGGAGAGCACGGCCGCTTCCGGGCCATGCAGGAACAGCAGCAAAACGGTGAAGAACTCGCCCAGCTGGACCGAGAGCTTCGTGCGCGGGATGACGATCGGGAAGCTGCCGCCCAGGGCGGCCAGCACCACGCAGGTGGCGACCTGCAGAAGCGCAGGCGCGGGAAGCGCGGCCACCATGACGGCACAGTAGGCCAGCACGACCGCACCCCCGCACAGCACGGTCCACCAGTACGTGGCCGCGCGGCGGTTGTAGTCGGGCATCAGGGCCCGGTTCAGCCGGGTCCAGGGCATGGCAGCCTGCAAGACGATCCTTTCATCGGATTCCGGGTTTTCGGCTCCCGGGCAGTTCGACTTGAGGGGGCGGCAGCCGGGTGGCCAGGTCGATCCTTCCCTTCATGTTGCAGATCCACCACGAATCCGGAGGCCAACACCCGGGCCGGGGCGAGCCCTTGCGGGTCTGACCCGAGGCCATCGGCACCCCTCGGTGTGGCAGTCTCGGCTCGTCCCCCCCCCCACACACTTGCCCCACCATGCTGCTTCGCCGAACCTGCCTCGCCCTGGCCCTGGGGGCCACCGCCCTGGCCGCCCATGCCCAGGGCTTCCCGCGCCAGCCCATCCGGCTGATCGTCACCTTCCCGCCGGGAGGCGCCCCGGACATCCTGGCGCGCACCTTCTCCGAGAAGGCCAGCCTCGGCCAGCCCGTGGTGGTGGACAACCGACCCGGCGCCGGCGGCAACATCGGCGCCGAGGCGGTGGCCAAGGCGGCGCCGGACGGCCACACCCTGGTGATGGCCACCGTCGGCACGCACTCGATCAACGGCGCGCTCTACAAGCGCATGCCCTACGACATGGTCAAGGACTTCGTGCCCGTCTCGCACGTGGCGAGCACGCCCAACCTGCTCGTGGTGAACAACGACCTGCCGGTGAAGACCGTCTCGGAGCTCGTCGCGCACCTCAAGGCCAACCCCAACAAGCTGAGCTTCGGCTCCCCGGGCATCGGCTCGTCGGTGCACGTCTCGGGCGAGCTCTTCAAGTCGATGACCGGCACCACGATGACGCACGTGCCCTACAAGGGCCGGCAGTTCGCGATCCCCGATCTCGTGGGCGGGCAGATCCAGCTCATGTTCGACAACATGCCCTCTGCACTGCCCATGGCCAAGGAGGGGAAGATCCGCGCCGTGGCGCAGACCGGTGCCAAGCGCTCGCCCGCTGCCCCGGACGTTCCCACGGTGGCCGAGACGATCCCGGGCTTCGAGGCCACGAGCTGGTTTGCCGTCTTTGCGCCAGCGGGTACCCCGCGCGAGGTGGTGATGCGCCTGAACCAGGAGATCCACCGCGTCTTCCGCCTGCCCGACGTGCAGGACAAGCTCAAGTCGCTCGGGCTGGACCCTTGGCTCTCCACCCCCGAAGAGCTCGCGCGCTACCAGGCGGGCGAGATCACGAAGTGGGCCAAGGTGGTCAAGGACTCGGGGGCGTCGGCAGACTGAGCAGTCGCTGGCGCAGCTCGGTCTTGAGGACCTTGCCGTAGTGGTTCTTCGGCAGCGCCTGCACGAACTCGATGCGCCGGGGGCGCTTGAAGCGGGCGATGCGGGCCAGACAGTGCGCGTCGAGTTCCGCGGCGGACACGGCCGATCCTGGCGTGCGCACCACGAAGGCGACGACGATCTCGCCCCACTCGGGGTCGGGTGCGCCCACCACTGCCGCCTCGGCCACGCCCGGGGCGGTGAGCAGCACCTCCTCCACCTCGCGCGGGTAGATGTTCGAGCCGCCTGAGATGAGGAGATCCTTGCTGCGGTCCTTGAGGGTGAGGAAGCCGTCGGCGTCGAGCACGCCGATGTCGCCCGTCCAGAGCCATCCGTCGCGTATCGCGGCGGCCGTGGCCGGTGGGTTGCGCCAGTAGCCGGCCATCACCGTGTCGCCCTGCACGACGACCTCGCCCGGCTCGCCGGGCGGCTGGTCTCGGCCCGCCACGTCGACCACGCGCACGCGCACCGGCGTCTGCGCCACGCCCACCGAGGCCAGCCGCTCGGCGTGGCGCGGGTGGGCCGCGTTGCCGAGGTGGGCACGCGCCAGGGCCGTGGCGGTCATCGGCGTCTCGCCCTGGCCGTAGATCTGCACGAAGCGCGGGCCCATGACGCGCAGCGCGCGCTGGATGTCGGCCACGTACATCGGGGCGCCGCCGTAGACGAGGGTCTTGAAGGCGGCGGCTGACTGCGACGCCGACTGCGTCGCCGACTGCGCCTGCGCCTCGGCATGGTCGACCAGCCGCCTGACGATGGTGGGTGCGGCAAAGGTCGTG
Source organism: Rubrivivax sp. (assembly GCA_044237995.1). Classification (GTDB taxonomy): domain Bacteria; phylum Pseudomonadota; class Gammaproteobacteria; order Burkholderiales; family Burkholderiaceae_C; genus Rubrivivax. Next base: position 7,134 of record JBIIED010000094.1, read on the forward strand.
AGGGGCCCCAGGGCGTGCCCGAGCGCGAAGAGCTCGGCCGGATCCACGCCGCCGGAGGCCGGCACGACGTGCCGGGCACCCGCCATCAGGTGCGGGATGGCGTAGAGCCCGCAGCCGTGCGACATCGGCGCGGCGTAGCACATGAGGTCATCCGGTGCGATCGCATCCACGTCGCTGAAGTAGGCCTGCCCCATCGTGCGCAGATTGCGGTGCGTGAGCATCACGCCCTTGGGCCGGCCGGTGGTGCCGCTGGTGTAGAAGATCCAGGCGAGATCCTCGCCCGCGCGGGAAACGATGTCGCCATCGTCCAGGGCAGCCGCCTCCAGGGGCGCGAGCAGCGCATCGGCCTGCGCCGACTCCACCTCCACCTGCTGCACGAGGCCCGGGATCGGATCGGGCGCGGCATCGGCCGACACGAAGCCCCAGCGCGCCTGGGCGTGCTCCACGATCCACGCCACCTCGGCCGGGTGCAGCTTGGCATTGACCGGCACCACCACCAGGCCTGCCCACCAGGCGCCCCACAGCAGCTCGAGGTAGCGCGGGTGGTTGCGCAGGAAGAGCACGACCCGGTCGCCCGGCTCGAGCCCGGCAGCCCGCAGCCGCCGCGCCAGGCCCGCGCTGCGCGCGGCCCAGTCGTGCCAGCTGGCCCAGGGCGAGGTGCCGTGAAAGATCGCGGTGGCGTGAGGCTGCAGCCGGGCCTGGCGGGTCAGGAGGTGGGCGAGGTTCATGGCGTGGTGCGCAAGCCCATGATGCCGCGATGCTGGCGCTCAGGTTGCTGCGGCCTCGAAGCCGCGCGCGCGCAGGGCCTCGATGACGGCCGCCAGGTGCGGCCGGTCACGCGTTTGCAGCACGACTTCGATCTCGACGCTTTGCACCGGCAGTGCGGAGAAGGCGCGCTGGTGGTGCACCTCCTCGATGTTCGCCCCGGCCTCGGCGACGACGGCCGTGATGCGCGCGAGCATGCCTGGTATGTCGCGCGCGGCCACGCGCAGCCGCGCCAGGCGCCCCGCCCGCACCATGCCGCGGCCGATGATGGCCTGCAGCCGCAGCGGATCGATGTTGCCTCCGCACAGCACGAGCCCGACGTGCCGGCCGGCAAAGCGCCCCGGATCCTTCAGCACGGCCGCCAGGCCCGCGGCCCCGGCTCCTTCGACCACCGTCTTCTCGATCTCCAGCAGCATCACGATGGCCTGCTCGATGTCGCCTTCGTCGACGAGCATCCACTCGTCCACGAGCCGGCCGAGCACCTCCCGCGTCAGGGCGCCGGGCTGGCCCACGGCGATGCCTTCGGCAATGGTGCTGGCGCCCAGCGGGTGAGCGCTGCCCGTGAGGGCGTTGACCATCGCGGGAAAGCGCGTGCTCTGCACACCCACGATCCGGATGTCCGGGCGCAGCGCGCGCGCAGCGGTGGCCATGCCGGCCAGCAGCCCGCCGCCGCCGACGGCGATGACCAGGGTGTCGATGTCGGGCTGCGCGCGCAGCATCTCCAGGGCCACCGTGCCCTGCCCGGCGATCACATCGGGGTCGTCGAAGGGATGGACGAAGACCAGGCCCTGCTCGGCGGCCAGGCGCAGGGCGTGGGCGTGCGCTTCGTCGAAGGTCTCACCGTGCAGGACGACCTGTGCCCCGAAGCTGCGCGTGCGCTCGACCTTCACCATCGGCGCGTGCTCGGGCATCACGATCACGGCGCGCAGCCCCAGGTGCCGGGCGTGATGGGCCAGGCCCTGCGCGTGGTTGCCGGCCGATGCCGCAATCACGCCGGGCACGGCCTGGCCGGACTCCACCAGGCCGAGAAGCTTGTTGAGCGCGCCGCGTTCCTTGAAGGAGGCGGTGAACTGCAGGTTCTCGAACTTCAGAAAGACGCGCGGGCCCAGGATCTCGCCGAGCGTGCGGCTCTCCAGGCAGGGGGTGTCGGAGATGTGGCGCGCGACTCGGGCCGCGGCCGCCTCGATGTCGCAAAGCGTGGGAGTGAAGGCTGCCATGCCCGCATGGTACGGGCGGTGCCGTCTGCACGGCTGCCACTGAGCGGGCTCAACGCCGCCGGGACGCTCGCGCTTACCGTGCGCGCGCTGCTCCCGTTTTGCCTGTCGCCCTCTTCCACGCCCCCGCCTCTCCACTGCTTCGTCGCGAGCTCCAGATGCCGATCCACCTACCCGCCTTCCAGATGCTGCCGGAGCGTGCGGATGCGCGAGTGCCGATGTTGCCGGCCGAGTGGCTCGAAGAGACGCTGTCGCGGGCGCGCGGGCTGCTGCACCGCGACGACCCCTTCATGCGGGCCCTGGAGGGGCAGCGGGAACCCGTGGCGGAACTCGCCTGGCCCGGCCCAGGTGAAGAGTCGTGAGGCCGATGCGCGGGGCTCGGGCGAGGCCGGTGCCCACAGCCGCCAGCCCGCTGAGCAGCGTCACATAGGTGCAGGGATCGGGCACGGCCGCGACGTTGGAGAACTCGAAGGCCGCCTCGGAGCTGACGAAGGTCAGCGAGGTGATGGCCGAGGCGGTTGCGGCCACGCCGAACTTCACGCAGGAGGCCTTGGTGAGGGCCCCGTTGGAGGTGCCCGGCGAGCCCCACAGGAGGCTCCCGTTGCTGATGTCCGCCCGCGACCTGGCCCACGCGATCGGGCCACTCGATGGGCATCCGGCTTGGCCCGTTTCGCATGGGCCCCTGCTTGCCGGGAGCGGCAGGCGTCGCAATCGCGTGCGCCGTTTGGGACCGCCGTGCTGAATAATGCGGTCACCTTGAAGACCGCCCAGCGCCACCTCCTGAAGCTCTTCGTCGCCGGCTTGCTCGCCGCGCTTCCGCTGGCAGCCACGGTGGCCGTGTTCTGGTGGGTGTTGTCGCTGCTGGTGCGGTGGCTCGGGCCCGAGAGCAAGGTGGGCTCGGTGCTGGCGGCCATCGGCCTGGGCGTGACGGGGTCCGAGCTCGTGGGCTGGCTCATCGGCGTGGCGGTGGTGGCCCTGTTCATCCTGCTGCTGGGCGTGGCGGTGGAGCGCGGGCTGCAGCGCGGCGTGGCGCGCATCCTCGACGGGGTGCTGCGGCGCATCCCGCTCGTGGGCACGGTCTGGGACCTGGCCCAGCGCATGGTGGGGCTGCTGCAACAGCCCGAGCAGCAGGGCGTGCGCTCCATGACGCCGGTGTGGTGCCACTTCGGCGGTGCCGGCGGTGCGGCCGCCCTGGCGCTGCTCTCGAGCGCCGAGCCGGTGCTCGTGGATGGGCGTCCGTGCCTGGCCGTGCTCGTGCCCACCGCGCCCGTGCCCATCGGTGGCGGGCTGCTCTTCGTGCCGCAGGAGTGGGTGAGCCCGGCCTTGATCGGCGCAGAGGCCGTGACCAGCATCTACGTGTCGATGGGCGTGACGGCTCCCAAGTACCTTCCTGTTCCACCGAGGCAAGATGCATCCTGAGACCCGGCCCCCGGGCGACGCCTTCTCCCCAGACCTGCAGCCCACCCTGGGTGGCGCCACGCTGCTGCTGCGGCCGCTCGTGCCGCAGGATTTCGAGCCGCTGCACGCCGCCGCGAGCGATCCTGAGATCTGGGCCCTGCATCCCGAGCCCACCCGCTGGCAGCGCGAGGTCTTCTCGCGCTTCTTCGAAAGCGGCCTGGCCTGCGGTGGCGCGCTCGTGGCACTGGAGCGCGCCAGCGGGGCCGTCGTGGGGTCCTCGCGCTATTACCACTGGAAGCCCGACGCGCTCGAGATCACGGTGGGCTACACCTTCCTCGTGCGGCGCCTGTGGGGCGGGGCGGCCAACCGCGAGATGAAGGCGCTCATGCTCGGCCATTCATTCGGCTTCGCGCGCGCGGTCTGGTTCGACGTGGGAACGGGCAACCTGCGCTCGCGCCGCGCCATGGA
>JBIIED010000095.1:0-10927 GCA_044237995.1 Rubrivivax sp.
CGCATAAGCCAGCGCCACCCCCACGGCCGTCACCATCAGCCCGGCTGCCGCCACCGGCAGCGCCGCCCCCAGGTCCAGCGGGTTGCGCACGATGGAGGTGAACAGCAGCGCCGGGAAGAGCACCACGTAGACCAGACGCTCCACCCCGGCCCACAGGGGCCGGTCCAGCGGCGTGAATCGGCACAACGCGAAGCCGGTGGCGATCAGCAGGAAGTCGGGCAGCAGCAGCAAGGCGTCGGCCATGGCCCGCAGTATGGCCCGAGCACGCGTGCGGCCTTGCCAGGCCGAATGGGGCAGGGGGCGTGGCGTCGGTGGCACACTGGGAGGCTGACGCGAATGATTCCCCGTCACCCTTATCCGGAGTCCGCAACCATGAAGCTCGTCAAGCTCCTCGCCGGCGTCCTCGGCGCCGTGGCCGTCACGGCAGTCCCGCTGGGCGCCTGGGCGCAGGCCTACCCGAACAAGCCGGTGCGGCTGGTGGTCCCCTTCGCCCCCGGCGGCACCACCGACATCATCGCGCGCGTGATCGCGGAGAAGGTCGGTGGCCCCTTCGGCCAGCCGATGGTCGTGGAGAACCGCGCTGGCGGTGGCGGCTCGATCGGCGCGCTGGAAGTGATCAAGGCACCGGCCGACGGCTACGTGCTGGGCATGGCCACCGTCTCGACCACCGCGGCCAACCCTGCCATCAACAAGCGCATTGGCTACGACCCGACGGTGGACTTCTCGCCCATCATCAACATCGCAGCCACCCCCAACGTCATTGCCGTGCACCCGAGCTTTCCGGCGCGTGACTACAAGGGCTTCGTGGCCGAGCTCAAGAAGAACCCGGGCAAGTACAGCTACGCCAGTTCGGGCACCGGCGGCATCGGCCACCTGCAGATGGAGCTCTTCAAGAGCCTGGCGGGCGTGTTCATGACGCACATTCCGTACCGCGGTGCCGGCCCGGCCCTCAACGACACCGTGGCCGGCCAGGTGCCCGTCATCTTCGACAACCTGCCGTCGGCGCTTCCATTTATCCGCGATGGCCGCCTGATTCCGATCGTCGTGGCCGCACCGCAGCGCCTGTCGGTGCTGCCCGCCACTGTGCCCACCTTCAAGGAAGTCGGCCTGGAACCGGTCAACCGCATGGCCTACTACGGCGTGCACGGTCCCAAGGGCCTGCCCAAGGACGTGGTGGAGAGGGTCGCCGCAGCCGTCAAGCGCACCGCCGAGATGCCCGACGTGAAGAAGCGCATCGAGGACACCGGCTCGCTGCTGATCCTGAACACCCCCGAGCAGTTCGCGCAGCAGATTCGCGCCGAGTTCGACGTCTACAAGGACGTCGTGGCCAAGCAGAAGCTCTCGCTGGACTGACCGTCCGGCCTTGGCCGACGGCACCGCGACGATCGACCGCTTCCTCGACGCCCTGTGGGTCGAGGACGGCCTGGGCCCGCTGACGCTGTCGGCCTATCGTCGCGATCTCACGCTGTACGCGGGGTGGCTGGCCGAGCATGCCGGCCGTGACATCGCGGCCAGCCGTGAGTCGGACCTGCTCGGCTACATCGCCGAACGCCACGCCGCCACACGCGCCAGCACGGCGCGGCGGCGGCTGAGCGTCTTTCGCCGCTTCTTCCGCTGGGCGCTGCGCGAGCACCTGTGCGCGCAGGATCCCACGCTCAAGCTCCAGGCTGCCAAGCTGCCGCTGCGGGTGCCGCGTGCGCTCAGCGAGGCCCAGGTGGAGGCGCTGCTGGCGGCCCCCGATGTGGCCACACCCCTGGGCCTGCGCGACCGCGCGATGCTCGAGCTGATGTATGCCAGCGGCCTGCGCGTGACCGAGCTCGTCACGCTCAAGACCGTGCACCTGGGCCTGGACGAAGGCGCGCTTCGTGTGACGGGCAAGGGCGCGCGCGAGCGTCTCGTGCCCTTCGGGGCCGAGGCGCATGCGTGGCTGCGCCGCTACCTGGCCGAGGCCCGCGCCGCGATCCTCAAGGGCCAGGCGAGCGATGCGCTGTTCGTCACCGCCCGAGGCGGCCCCATGACGCGCCAGATGTTCTGGAACCTGATCAAGCGCCACGCACGGCAGGCCGGCATCGCGGTGGCTCTTTCGCCGCACACGTTGCGCCACGCCTTCGCCACGCACCTGCTCAACCATGGCGCAGACCTGCGCGCCGTGCAGATGCTGCTGGGCCACGCCGACATCTCCACCACCACGATCTACACCCACGTGGCGCGCGAGCGGCTGCGCCTGCTGCACGCGCAGCACCACCCGCGTGGCTGAGCCGCCTCGGGCGCGCTCAGTCTGCCGGCAGCGCCTGAAGTTCCTCGGCCGAGAAGCCTGCCTGCGCCCGTGCCTGGAGGTTGAAGGGGCCCTTCAGGCGAGGCGCCCCGTGGCGGGCGGCCAGCACCGCGTAGTGCGCCACGGGGTCCAGGCCGCGCTGCGCGCAGGCGTGGCGGTACCAGCGGTTGCCGATCGCCACGTGCCCCACCTCATCACGCAGGATCACCTCCAGGATCGCGACGGCGCGCGCATCGCCCGCCCGCGCCAGCCGCGCCTGCATGGGTGGGGTGGCGTCCAGGCCGCGTGCCTCCAGCGTACGCGGCACGAGGGCCATGCGCGCCACGAGGTCGCCGGCCGTGCGCTGCGCCATCGTCCACAGGCCGTCGTGCGCCGCAAAGTCGCCGTAGGCGTGGCCGAGCGTGGCCAGGTGCGCCTGCAGCAGGCTGAAGTGGTGAGCCTCCTCCGCTGCCACGCGCAGCCAGTCGGTGTAGTAGTCCGGCGGCAGGCCGCCGAAGCGCCAGGCGGCGTCCAGCGCCAGGTCGATGGCGTTGAACTCGATGTGCGCCACCGCGTGCAGCAGGGCGCTGCGCCCCTCCACGGTGAAGGGGCTGCGGCGCGGCACGTGCGCCGGCTCCACCAGGAGCGGGCGTGCCGGGCGGCCCGGCAGGGCCACGGCGGGCTCGAGGGCCGCCTGCGGATCGGCCGACGCGCCGGCCTGTGCCGCCGCCCAGGCGGCCTGCGCGGCCTGCACCTTGGACGCAGGATCGGCCTGGGCCAGGGCGTGCAGGGCGAGGGCGCGCAGTTCCATTCCTACAATTATCGGTTCGGCCTGCCTGCCAGGCCGCCCGGTTCCCCTCATCCGGCCCGACTCGCGGGCCGCAGCCTCGAAGGACGCGCAATGGCCCTCTTTGCCCTGGACGACCTCATTCCGCAGGTCGACCCCACCGCCTGGGTGGCCGAACAGGCCAGCGTGATCGGCGAGGTCATCATCGGGCCGCAGGCCGGCATCTGGTACGGCGCGGTGCTGCGCGGCGACACCGCGCCGATCCGCATCGGTGCGCGCAGCAACGTGCAGGACAACAGCGTGCTGCACGTGGACATGAACGTACCCCTGGTGATCGGCGAGGACGTGACGGTGGGCCACCAGGTGGTGCTGCACGGCTGCACGATCGGCGACGGCTCGCTCATCGGCATCCAGGCCGTGGTGCTCAACCGTGCGCGCATCGGTCGCAACTGCCTGGTGGCTGCCGGCGCCCTTGTCACCGAGGGCAAGGAATTCCCCGACAACAGCCTCATCATGGGTTCGCCCGCCCAGGTCGTGCGCGAGCTCTCGCCCGAGGCGCTGGAGCGGCTGCGCTCGAGTGCCGCCTTCTATGTGCGCAACGCGCAGCGCCACCGCGCCGGCCTGCGCCGGATCGCCTGATGGACGCGCTGCACAAGTTCCTGTTCGAGGGCCTGCCCGTGCGCGGCATGCTCGTGCAGCTCGGCGACAGCTGGCGCGAGGTGCTGCGCCGGCGCGAGCCCGCGAACGGCGGCTCGGGCGCGCTGCCCGAACCGGTGCGCGCGCTGCTGGGCGAGATGACGGCCGCCTCCTTGCTCATGCAGGCCAACATCAAGTTCAATGGGTCGCTCATCCTGCAGATGCAGGGTGATGGTCCGGTGCCCCTGGCGGTGGCCGAGGCCAGGCCCGATCTGAGCTTTCGCACCACGGCCACCTTGCGGGGCGAGGTGCTCGACACCGACGGGCTGCAGGCGCTGCTCAACGTGCACGGCAAGGGCCGCTGCGCGATCACGCTCGATCCGCTGGACCGCCGCCCCGGCCAGCAGCCCTACCAGGGCATCGTGCCGCTGCACGGCGACCGGCGCGAGCCGCTGCACGCGCTGGCCCAGGTGCTGGAGCACTACATGCTGCAGTCCGAGCAGCTCGACACGCGCCTGGTGCTCGCCGCGAACGACGAGGTCGCCGCGGGGCTGCTGATCCAGCGCCTGCCGGTGCAGGGCGAGGGCAACCTCGAGGGCACGCAGCGCCGGCGCGAGGACGACATCGGCCTGGACGAGGACTTCAACCGCATCGCCCACCTCGCCTCCACCCTCACGCGCGAGGAGCTCCTCACGCTCGACGCCGAGACCCTGCTGCGGCGCCTCTTCTGGGAGGAGCGCGTTCAGCGTTTCGAGCCGCTGGCCCCGCGCTTTGCCTGCACCTGCTCACGCGTCCGCGTGGGCGGCATGCTGCGTGGCCTCGGGCGCCAGGAGGTGGACTCGATCCTGGCCGAGCGGGGCGAGGCTGAGGTGGGCTGCGAGTTCTGCGGCCAGCACTACCGCTTCGATGCCGTGGACGTGGGCGAGCTCTTCACGCCGGCGGCCGACCATCCGCCGGGCTCCTCGCTCGTCAACTGAGCAGCGGGCGCACCGCCGCCAGCGCGGCCTGCAGCCGCGCCGGCCCCTGGCCGGCCACGCGCACCCAGGGCACCGCGTGGGCCTGCAGCAGCGCCTCAAGCGCCTCGTCCACGGGCACCTGCACGTGCGGGCCATCTCGCTGCAGTCCGTCGCCCACCCAGGGCAGGTCGAGCGCGGTCAGCAGCGTCAGCGAGGCCCGCGCGTGAGCCTGGATGGCCCAGTCCTCGAGCGAGCGGTCTCCGAAGACGAGCCGGCTGTAGACGGCCGTCATCAGCGCCGTCGTGTCGGACACGACGATGGCGTGCGAGGCTGCGGCCTCGTCGATGCGCGCGTGCTGGGCCTGGGCGATGGCGAGCTGCTCGTCGGCGCGCGGCGTGCGGCCCTTCGCCTCGCACCACTGGCGCAGCACCTCAGGCACCCAGGTGGCCCGCTCGCCCGTCTCCTGCCCGAGCTGATCGGCCAGCGCGCGCGCCAGCGTCGTCTTGCCGGTGCTCTCCGCACCGAGCAAGGCCACGACGAGGGCCGGCCGCTGCGCCATCACGCGCTTCTCGCGGCCAGGCGGCTCCAGTGCACCCAGCCCCAGGCAGCCAGGGCAGCGAAGACCGCGTAGAGCAGGGCTGTGGGCCACAGGCCTGCGTGCACGAAGAGCGTGACGCTCAGCACGTTGACCGCCAGCCACACGGGCCAGTTCTCAACGCGCTTGCGCGCCAGCAGCAGCTGCCCGGCCACCGAGCCGACGGTGGTCAGGGCGTCGAGCGCGGGCGCGGCGCTGTCGGTGCCTGCGGCCAGCAGCCCGCCCAGCAGCGGCCAGGCCGCGAGCGTGGCCGCGGCCGCAGCCAGGCGCTGGCGCGGCTGCATCCACCCGACCCGAAGCTCCCCGCCCGTGGCGTCGGTGCCGCGCAGCCACTGGCGCCAGCCCCAGGCCGACACGCCGATGAACAGCAGCTGCAGCGCCGCCTGCCCGTAGAGCCTGCCGTGCCAGAACACCAGGGCGTAGAGCGCAGCGCTGGCGATGGCCAGCGGCCAGCCGGCCGGGTGCACGCGCAGATTGAAGCCCACCATGGCCAGGCCCAGCAGGCTCGCCACCACCTCGAGCCAGGTCACGGGCGTGCCCCACAGCGTGAAGGCGCCGGCCTGCAGGGCCTGCGAGCCCGCTGCGAACCAGGTGGTGAAGGCGGAGAAGGATTCGAAGCCCACGGCTGTGGCGAAGGCTCGGGGAGCAGGAAAGCGGCGGCGCCTGCGCGCGGCTCAGCGCCGCGGCGTCAGCTGCACCAGCACCTCGTCGGGCCGTAGCATGCCGAGCTCGCTGCGCGCCTTCTCCTCGACCATCTCGAGGCCTTCCTTGAGGTCGGCCACCTCGGCCGAGACGGCGCGGTTGCGGTTGCGCAGGGATTCGTTGCGGGCCTGCTGCGCATCGAGCTGGCGCTCGAGGCTCCACACGTGGGGCAGGCTGCCCTTGCCGAGCCACAGGCTCCCCTGCACGGCTGCCAGCAGCACGAGCAGGGCGAGCGTGGCCCAGCGCATCGTCATCGCCCCTGAGCCTCCCGGCGCAGGTTGTAGAAGGCCGCGCGGCCGGGGTAGCTCGCCACGTCGCCGAGGTCTTCCTCGATGCGAAGGAGCTGGTTGTACTTGGCGATGCGGTCGCTGCGGCTCATCGAGCCGGTCTTGATCTGGCCGGCGTTGGTGCCCACGGCGATGTCGGCGATGGTCGAGTCTTCCGTCTCGCCCGAGCGGTGGCTGATGACGGCGGTGTAGCCCGCGCGCTTGGCCATCTCGATGGCGGCGAAGGTCTCGGTGAGCGTGCCGATCTGGTTGATCTTGATGAGGATCGAGTTAGCGATGCCGCGCTCGATGCCTTCCTTGAGGATCTTCGTGTTGGTCACGAAAAGGTCGTCGCCCACCAGCTGCACCTTGCTGCCCAGGCGCTCGGTGAGCAGCTTCCAGCCGTCCCAGTCGCCCTCGTGCATGCCGTCCTCGATGCTCACGATCGGGTACTTGTCGCACCAGGTGGCCAGGATGTCGGTCCAGGCGGCGGCCTCGAGCTGCAGGCCCTCGCCCTCGAGGTGGTAGCGGCCGTCCTTGTAGAACTCGCTGGCCGCGCAGTCCAGCGCGATGGCGATCTGCTCGCCCGCGGTGTAGCCGGCGCTGTCGATGGCCTCCAGGATGAGCTGGATGGCGGCCTCGTGGCTCGCCACGCTGGGCGCGAAGCCGCCTTCGTCGCCCACGGCCGTGCTCATGCCGCGTGCATCGATGATCTTCTTGAGCGCATGGAACACCTCGGCCCCGTAGCGCACCGCCTCGCGAAAGCTCGGCGCGCCCACCGGCACGATCATCAGCTCCTGCAGGTCGAGGTTGTTGTTGGCGTGCGCGCCGCCGTTGATCACGTTCATCATCGGCACGGGCAGCTGCATGCCGCCCATGCCGCCGAAGTAGCGGTACAGCGGCAGCCCCGACTCCTCGGCCGCCGCGCGCGCCACGGCCATGCTCACGGCCAGCGTCGCGTTGGCGCCGAGCCGGCTCTTGTTGTCCGTGCCGTCCAGGTTGATCAGGGTGCGGTCCAGGAAGGCCTGCTCGCTGGCGTCCAGGCCAAGCACGGCCTCCGAGATCTCGGCGTTGATGTGATCGACCGCGCGCAGCACGCCCTTGCCCAGGTAGCGCGAGGTGTCGCCGTCGCGCAGCTCGATGGCCTCGCGGCTGCCGGTGGATGCGCCGGAGGGCACGGCGGCACGGCCCATCGTGCCGGACTCCAGGAGAACGTCGCACTCGACGGTGGGGTTGCCTCGGCTGTCGAGGATTTCGCGGCCGACGATGTCGACGATGGCACTCATGGGGAAGGATTCTCGGGAAGTGAATAAGGCGGGTTCAGCAGGAGAAATCGTTCTCCAGCAGGGGTTGTGACTTGACGACCCTGTCGAGCGCCACGAGTTGCTCCAGCAACGCGCGCATGTGGCGCAGCGGCACCGCGTTCGGGCCGTCGGAGAGCGCCCGCGCCGGGTCGGGGTGGGTCTCCATGAAGAGGCCGGACACGCCCACTGCCACCGCCGCGCGCGAGAGCACCGGCACGAACTCGCGCTGCCCGCCTGAGCTCGTGCCCTGACCGCCGGGCAGCTGCACGCTGTGGGTGGCATCGAACACCACCGGCGCGCCCGTCTCCCGCATGATCGCCAGGCTGCGCATGTCGGAGACGAGGTTGTTGTAGCCAAAGCTCACCCCGCGCTCGCAGGCCATGAAGGCGTCCTCGGGCAGGCCCTTCTCGCGCGCGGCAGAACGGGCCTTGTCGATGACGTTCTTCATGTCGTGCGGGGCGAGGAACTGGCCCTTCTTGATGTTCACGGGCTTGCCACTTTGCGCCACAGCCCGGATGAAGTCGGTCTGGCGGCACAGGAAGGCCGGGGTCTGCAGCACGTCCACGACGCTGGCCACCTCGGGCACCTCGGCCTCGCTGTGGACGTCGGTGATGACGGGCACGCCGAGCTGCTCGCGCACCGCCTGCAGGATCTGCAGCCCGCGCTCGCGGCCCGGGCCGCGGAACGAGGTGCCGCTGGAGCGGTTGGCCTTGTCGTAGCTGCTCTTGAAGATGAAGGGGATCCCGAGCTCGCGCGTGATCTCCTGCAAGTGCCCGGCCACCTCCATCTGCAGCGTCTGGCTCTCCACGACGCAGGGGCCGGCCAGCAGGAAGAACGGCCGGTCCAGGCCGACTTCGAATCCGCACAGCCGCATGTCAGGCCGCCTCTCGTTGAACCGAGCCCGCGTGCGCGTGCTGGTGATCCAGCGCCGCCTTGACGAAGCTCGTGAAGAGCGGATGCCCGCCCCATGGGGTGCTCTTGAACTCGGGGTGGAACTGCACGCCCACGAACCAGGGGTGCACCGAGTGCGGCAGTTCGATCATCTCGGTGAGCTGCTCGCGCTGCGTCAGCGCGGCGATCACCAGGCCCGCCTGCTGCAGCCGCTCCAGGTAGTGCACGTTGGCCTCGTAGCGGTGGCGGTGGCGCTCGGTGACCACCGGCCCGTAGATGCGGTGCGCGAGCGTGCCGGGCCGCACATCCGAGCTCTGCGCACCCAGGCGCATCGTGCCGCCGAGGTCGGAGCCCGCGTGGCGCTTCTGGATCGTGCCGTCGCGGTCCTGCCACTCCTCGATGAGGGCGATGACGGGGTGGGGCGTCTCGGGCTCGAATTCGGTGGAATTGGCCTCCTGCAGCCCCGCCACGTGGCGCGCGAACTCGATCGTGGCCACCTGCATGCCGAGGCAGATGCCGAGGTAGGGCACCCCGTGCTCGCGTGCGTAGCGCACGGCGCAGATCTTGCCCTCGATGCCGCGCTTGCCGAAGCCCCCGGGCACGAGGATGCCGTCGAAGCGCGCAAGCTGCGCGACGTTGTCGGGGGTCAGGGTCTCGGCGTCGATGTAGTCGATGTGCACCCGGGCGTGGTTGTGGATGCCGGCGTGGCGCAGCGCCTCGTTGAGCGACTTGTAGGAGTCCGACAGGTCGGTGTACTTGCCGCACATCGCGATGCGCACCTCGCGCTGCGGGTGTTCAACCTCGTGCACGAGGGCGTCCCAGCGCTTGAGATCGGGCGGGCGCGTGAGCAGCTGCAGCCGCGTGCAGATGAGCTCGTCCAGGCCCTGCTCGTGCAGCACGCGCGGCACCTTGTAGATCGTGTCCACGTCGGGCATCGAGATCACGCCGTGCTCGGGCACGTTCGTGAACAGGCTGATCTTCTCGCGCTCGTCGTCGGGGATGTAGCGGTCGGCCCGGCACAGCAGCGCATCGGGCTGGATGCCGATCTCGCGCAGCTTCTGCACCGTGTGCTGGGTGGGCTTGGTCTTGAGCTCGCCGGCCGCTGCGATCCAGGGCACGAAGGTCAGGTGCACGAAGGCGCTGTGGCCCGGGCCCAGGCGCAGGCTCATCTGGCGCACGGCCTCGAGGAAGGGCAGCGACTCGATGTCGCCCACCGTGCCGCCGATCTCCACGATCGCCACGTCGACGTCCACCGCGCCGCGCTTGACGAACTCCTGGATCTCGTTGGTCACGTGCGGAATCACCTGGACCGTCTTGCCCAGGTAGTCACCGCGGCGCTCCTTCTCGAGCACGCTCTTGTAGATCTGGCCGGTGGTGAAGTTGTTCGTGCGCTTCATCCGCGTCGTGATGAAGCGCTCGTAGTGGCCGAGGTCCAGGTCGGTCTCGGCGCCGTCATCGGTGACGTACACCTCGCCGTGCTGAAACGGGCTCATCGTGCCCGGGTCCACGTTGAGGTACGGGTCGAGCTTGACGAGGGTGACCTTCAGGCCGCGCGACTCGAGGATGGCGGCCAAGGACGCGGCCGCTATCCCCTTGCCGAGGGAGGAGACCACACCGCCGGTGACGAAGACGAACTTGGTCATTGCTGCAGGCTGGCCGGCGCCGCGCGGGGCGGCGCAAGACGCCTCGTGGGAAAGCCGAAGTATACCGGCGGGGGTCGCGGCCACCGGCCGATCGGGGCTCCCGAGCGCGCGGGCGCATGCCGAGCGGGCGTGCGGCAGGCCTGCGATGGCCAACCGTGCACGGGTTCGGTGCGCTACCATCGTCTCCGCTTGCATCAGGTGCCCGCGGTCCGGCAAGGGTCGTGGGTTCAACGGGAAGCCGGTGGGGCAGGGGCTCGATCCCCTGCCGATTCCGGCGCTGCCCCCGCAACGGTCAGCGAGGAGCGAGCGGCACGCAGCCACTGGGTGAGATCCACCTGGGAAGGCGCCGCCCGCTTCGCAAGGTCTGCCAAGGGCCTTACGACACTCGCAAGCCCGGATACCGGCCTGGAGCGAGGGTGGCTGGCGCTGCGGAGGGCAGCGCACGCGTGCGTGCTCCCTGCCCGAGGCCCGGAGCCGCCCGCCTGCGCGACATCTCCTGCTGCGCCTGCCTGGACGAGGCCGGACCGCACGGGGCGTGCGGACGCAGGAGGGTGAATGAACAGCAGCAATTGCCGCGGCCGTCGGGCTGCCTGGCATGGCGCCGCGTGGGCGCTAGCGGGGGGATGGTTCGGGGCCTGCGGGCCGTCGTGGGGGCAGGGCGCCGGCGTGGCGGTGCATCCTCCTGTCATCGTCACCGCAGCACGGGAGCCGCTGGCGCCTGAGCGCGTGGCGGGCGACGTGGTCGTCATCGACCAGGAGACGATCCGCGAGACCCTCGCCGATTCGCTGGGCGACCTGCTGCGGCGCGAGGCCGGCGTGCAGCTCTCGCGCGCCGGCGGGCCCGGGCAGGGTACAGGCGTGCTGCTGCGCGGGGCCGGTGCCGGCCAGACCGT
>JBIIED010000346.1:0-3204 GCA_044237995.1 Rubrivivax sp.
GTCGTAGGCCCGCAGCAGAGGATCGGACTGCGTCTCGGCCAGCAGGATGCCGTCGGTCATCAGCTTCACCGATGCGCCCGGCTGCAACCGATCCTGGAACCGGACCTTGAAGCCCACCACCTCTCCCAGTGGCGTCTGGAGCTCCTCGGCGATGCGCCGTGCCACGCTCGAGGCGGCGATGCGCCGCGGCTGGGTGTGGCCGATGAGCCCCCTGCCACCGGCGCCGCGCCCGCGGCCGCAGGCCAGCGCGATCTTGGGCAGCTGCGTCGTCTTGCCCGAGCCTGTCTCCCCGCATACGATCACGATCGGATGCGCCTGCATGGCCTGCGCGATCTCGTGCCGCAGCGCCGACACCGGCAGCGCGGGCGGAAACTGCAGGTTCTCGATGGGGTTGGCCGCACGGGCGGCGACAGGCCTGGCAGGGGTCACGGGGGGCGGATTATCGGTGGGCCGGAGCGGGCGCTGCGGCACAATCCGGTGGTGATCCATTCCACGAGCAGCCTGGTCTTCCCGCACACCTTCGTGCCCTGGTTCCGGGCGGTGGCTCCCTACATCCACGCCTATCGGGGCAAGACCTTCGTCGTCGGGCTGTGCGGCGAGGCGATCGCAGCGGGCAAGCTCGGGGTCTTCGTGCAGGATCTCGCGATCCTGCACGCGATGGGCATCCGGGTCGTGCTCGTGCACGGCTTTCGGCCCCAGGTTTCCGAGCAGCTGCGGGCCAAGGGCGTGCCCGAGCGCTTCAGCCACGGCATTCGCATCACCGATCCGGTGGCGCTCGACTGCGCGCAGGAGGCAGCCGGGCAGCTGCGCTTCGAGATCGAGGCTGCCTTCTCGCAGGGGCTGCCCAACACGCCCATGGCCAACGCGACGGTGCGTGTGGTGTCAGGCAACTTCCTGACCGCACGGCCGGTGGGCATCGTAGAGGGCGTGGATTTCCAGCTCACGGGCCTGGTTCGCAAGGTGGACGGCGCGGCGATCGGGCGCGCCATCGAGTCCGGTGCGATCGTGCTGCTGAGCCCCTTCGGCTTCTCGCCAACGGGCGAGGCTTTCAACCTGACGATGGAAGACGTGGCCACCGCCACTGCCATCGCACTTCAGGCAGACAAGCTGCTCTTCCTCACCGAAGTGCCGGGCGTGCGCGAGGACACCGAAGACCCCGACAGCGCCATCGACACGGAGCTGGCCCTGGCCGATGCGGAGCGGCTACTGGCGACCCTGCCCGCGCCGACGCGTCCCACCGACGTTGCCTTCTACCTGCAGCACTGCGTGCGCGCCTGCCGCGGCGGAGTCGAGCGATCCCACATCCTGCCCTTTGCAGTGGACGGCGCGCTGCTGATGGAGGTCTACACGCACGACGGGATCGGCACGATGGTGGTCGACGAGAAGCTCGAGAGCCTGCGTGAAGCCTCGCCGGATGACGTCGGAGGCATCCTCAAGCTGATCGAGCCCTTCGAGCTCGATGGCACGCTCGTCCGCCGCGAACGGGCGGAAATCGAGCGCGACGTCGGCCTGTATACCGTCATCGAGCACGATGGGGTCATATTCGGTTGCGCCGCCCTGTACCCGTATCCGGAGGCGCGCACGGGAGAAATGGCTGCGCTCACGGTGTCGCCTGATTCGCAGGGCCAGGGCGACGGCGACCGCATACTCAAGCGCATCGAACAACGCGCACGCGCGCTCGGGCTCGAATCCATCTTCGTGCTCACCACGCGCACGATGCACTGGTTCATCAAGCGCGGATTCCACCCGGCCGATCCGGACTGGCTGCCGGAGGCCCGCAAGCGCAAGTACAACTGGGACCGACGCTCCCAGGTCCTTGTCAAATCCCTGAAGTGATGCCCGGAGGCATGAAACGATGACCCGAATGGTCCAGTGCAGCTACCTGAAGAAGGAGTCCGAGGGACTCTCCTTTGCGCCCTACCCGGGCGAGCTCGGCAAGCGCATCTACGACAACATCTCCAAGGAGGCGTTCGAGATGTGGAAGCGACACCAGACGATGCTCGTCAACGAGAACCGCCTCAATCTCGCCGACGCGCGAGCCCGCCAATACCTGGCGCGCCAGATGGAGCGCTTCTTCTTTGGCGAAGGTGCCGACCAGCCCCAGGGTTACGTACCCCCCGCGGCCTGAGTATCCCCGGGGGTTTCCCGGGGTCTGCGTGGCATTACTTCACGCCCCGGCATCGGTAGTTTCGAGGGGTATTTACTCCGGCAGCCGTTTCGATAGAATCGCCGGCCCTTGACCGATTGCGGGAGCGAATTTCATGGCATCCATCGCCCATTTGCTGGAACAGAAGGCGGCCTTGGAGCGGCAGATTGCCGACGCCCAGCGCGAGGCAAAGTCGACCGCCATCGCGCAGGTCAGGTCGCTCATGGCCGAGCACGGCCTCAGCATGGCAGACCTCGCGACGCGGGCGCCGGTCTCGGCCCCCAAGGCCAAGGCTGCCACGGGCACGAAGGTGGCGGTCAAGTACCGCAACGTGGCCACGGGCGACACCTGGACCGGCCGAGGCCTGAAGCCGAAGTGGCTGAAGGCGCAGCTCGACGCGGGCAAGCAGTTGTCGGACTTCTCCGTCTGAACAACCTTCACGCACCGGCCGGGCGCTAGACTCGGCCTGTGGGCGCACGCGGGCAGATTCCTGATTCCTTCATCCAGGAGGTGCTTGCGCGCACCGACATCGTCGAGGTGGTGTCCAGGCACGTGGCCCTGCGCCGCGGCGGCGCCAACCTCCTCGGGCTGTGCCCCTTCCACGGGGAGAAGTCTCCCAGCTTCACCGTCAGCCCGACCAAGCAGTTCTACCACTGCTTCGGCTGCGGGGCCCACGGCGATGCCATCCGCTTCCTGATGGAGCACGCCGGCATGGGCTTCCTCGACGCTGTGCGCGACCTGGCCCAGTCCGCCGGGCTCAAGGTGCCCGAGGTAGCGGTCGATCCAACCGAGAAGGCTCGAGCCGACGACGAGCGCCAGCAGCAACAGCGGTTGTGCAGCGTGCTGGAGCAGGCCGCCGAGCACTACCGGGAGCGCTTGCGCAGCAGTCCCCGCGCCATCGATTACCTCAAGCGCCGTGGTCTGGACGGGCGCATCGCCAAGCTCTTCGGCCTGGGCTATGCGCCCGAAGGCTGGCGCAGCCTGGCCAGCGCCTTCCCCGCCTACGACGACCCGCTCCTGATCGAGGCCGGCCTCGTGATCGCCCAGGGCGACGAGGG
>JBIIED010000096.1:0-10923 GCA_044237995.1 Rubrivivax sp.
GCCGGCGACGCCCGACGTGCCCGCCGCGCGGTTGAGCTCGTTGAAGGCGAGCTCAACGGACTTGCTCGCCGCCTGGCCGAAGCGGCCAGCCGCACCGGTGAGCGAGACCACCATGCCCACCGTGTGGGTGCAGGAGGGGGACTGGGCCTGCGAGGTGGCAGGCAGCGAGGCGGCAGCGGCGAGGGCGCAGATCGACAGGAGCAGGCGCATGGGAAGGAACTCCAGACAAGGTAAGGGACGAGCCGGTGTCAGCTCTTGTTGAGGTTGTACTTCATGATCCGGCCGTGCCGGCCCGACTTGTCGCGCTCCAGCGCATAGGTGTCTCCCCGGGGGCCGGGGTGCGCGGCGAGCAGGGGAGCGAGCAGGGCGTGGTCCTGTGCGTCCAGCTGCAGGCCGAACACCGCCAGCGTCTGGTCCAGGTGGTCCGCGTAGCGGGCGCCGACGATCGCTGCGGCCACGCCCGGCTGGTCGAGCACCCAGCGCGTGGCCACGGTGGCGATGCCCACTCCGTGGCGCTGGCCGATGGCCTGCAGCGCGCGCAGCAGCGCCTGGAACGCGTCCCAGCCGCCGAAGTCGTCGACGACGAGCCGGTACTTGATGAGCGAGCGGTTGACGAGCACCTGCGCGCCGGGCCGAGGCGTCTCTCCGGGCAGCGCCGGCTCGGGCTGCCCCAGCCAGCGCTCGCTGAAGAAGCCGCCGGCCAGGGTGCCGTAGCACAGCAGCTGCACGCCGCGCCCGCCCGCCTGCGGCACGAGTGCCTGAGCTGGCCGGCGATCCAGCAGCGAGTACTGCACCTGCATGCTCACCAGCGGCACGCCCGCGTCGAGCATGGCCAGGGTGTGGGGTGTGTCGAAGTTGGTCGCTCCGAGGTGGGCGATGAGCCCTTCGCGCTGCAGAGCCGCCAGGGCCTGCGCGGCCTCGAGCCAGCCCGGCACGCCATAGGCCCACCAGTGAAACTGCACGAGGTCCAGCCGCGGCACCGCCAGCCGCGCCAGCGAGCGCTCCACGATGCGCCGCACGTAGGCGGCGTCGACCCTCGGCAGATCGTCGAAGTCGGGCACGCACTTGGTATGCACCTTCAGCGGCGCCAGGCCCTGGGCGCGGCGCTGCGCATTGAAGGCCCCGTAGAGAGTCTCCACCCCGGTGTAGATGTCCGCGCCGTCCACCGTGTCGAGCCCGGCATCGACGAAACGGCCGATCTCGGCGATCGCGCGCTCGCGGTCGACCTCGCCGTGGTCGCCGGCGAGCTGCCAGCCCCCGCGGATGATGCGCGGGATGCGGTAGCCGGGGGCGAGTTCGGTGGTCTCGATCATCGGTGGGGGAGGCCCGGTTCGTCGGGCGTGGTGCCGCCCCCCAGCGGCACCGCCGTGGTCTCGGCGTGGGAGAAGGTGCGCCGCCCGATCCGCGTGATGCGAAAGCGCGTGGGGCAGTGCGGGTCGGGGCAGGCCACCTCGGCATCCGTGCTCATCCAGTCGTGCGGATGGGTGGGCCGCTGCTTGGCCGGCAGCAGCGGCAGCAGCGCCGCCAGCGAGTACATCGAGAAGGGCTGCCCGTTCGGAAAGTGCAGCAGCTCGCCGCGCACCTCGAACCAGTCGCCGGGCTGGGCGTGGCACTGGATCGTCGAGCCCGGCGGCGCCACCACCTCCACGCGCAGGTCGTAGAGTTCGAAGCTGTCGTCGGCTGTGGGCCCGGCCATGCAGTCTCCTCCGGTTTCGCGCGGGTTCCGCCCCGTGCGCGGCGCGGGTGCGTGGGGCTTTCCTATACTCGCCCGTGATGATAGCGGTGACCCCTCCCGCCACGGCGGACCTCCTGGTCGTGCGCGACGTGGTCAAGGCCTTCGGCGGGCACCGCGCCGTCGACGGCGTGAGCTTCACGCTCGCGCGTGGCGCCATCGGCGGCCTCATCGGCCCCAACGGTGCCGGCAAGACGACCCTCTTCAACTGCCTGGCCGGTCACTTCGCGCCCAGCGCCGGGCACATCGAACTCGATGGGCGGCCCATTGCGGGCGCCTCTGCGGCGCGCGTCTTCGCGGCCGGCCTGGCCCGCACCTTCCAGATCCCGCGCCCCTTCCCACGCATGACGGTGCTCGAGAACGTGATGCTGGCGCCCACCGGTCAGCTCGGCGAGCGCTTCTGGACGAACTGGCTGCGCCCCGCCGCGGTGGCGGCTCAGGAGCGCGAACTGCGCGCGGCGGCGATGCACTGGCTCGACTTCGTCGGCCTGTCTGCGCTCGCGCAGCAAAGCGCCAGCGTCCTCTCGGGTGGTCAGCGCAAGCTGCTGGAGCTCGCGCGTGTGATGGTGGCGCAGCC
The DNA here is from genome assembly GCA_044237995.1 of Rubrivivax sp. Taxonomy (GTDB): domain Bacteria; phylum Pseudomonadota; class Gammaproteobacteria; order Burkholderiales; family Burkholderiaceae_C; genus Rubrivivax. The sequence goes on from JBIIED010000096.1 coordinate 2,310, forward strand.
CCGCCTGGTGCTGCTGGACGAGCCGGGCGCGGGCGTCAACCCGGCGCTGCTCGATCTCATCATCGAGCGCGTGGCCGAGCTCAACCGTCAGGGCACCACCTTCCTGATCATCGAGCACAACATGGACCTGGTGGCGAGCCTGTGCCGGCCCGTGATGGTGATGGCGCAGGGCCGCCTGCTCGCGCAGGGCGATGCGGCGCAGGTGCTGGCCGATCCCCGTGTGGTCGAGGCCTATCTCGGGGAGCCCGCGTGACCGAGACCTCCGCACTGGACGTGCAGGCCCTCGAAGCCGGCTACGACCCTGGCCTGCCGATCGTGCGCGGCGCCTCGCTGCGGGTGATGGATGGCGAGATCCTGGCCATCCTCGGCCCCAATGGCGCAGGCAAGTCCACCTTCGTCAAGGCCGTGGCCGGGCTGGTGCCCATCTCGGCCGGACAGGTCCTGCTGCACGGCCGTCCGATCATCCAAGTGCCCGCACACCGCATGGTCTTCGAGGGCCTGGCCTTCGTGCCGCAGACGGAAAACGTCTTTGCCAATCTGAGCATCGCCGAGAACCTGGAGCTGGCCGCCTCCATTCTCGGGCTGCCGCGGCGAGCCGCCCTCGAGCCCGTCTACGCGATGTTCCCCGATCTCGAGCGTCAGCGCAGCCTGCTGGCCTCCCGGCTGTCGGGCGGCCAGCGCCAGATGCTGGCGGTGGGTCGCGCGCTGATCGCGCGCCCGCGCGTGCTCATGCTCGACGAGCCCTCGGCCGGCCTGAGCCCGAAGCTCGTCGGGCAGGTGCTCGAGCAGCTGCGCCGCGTGCGCGACAGCGGCGTGACGGTGGTGCTCGTGGAGCAGAACGTGAAGGCCGCGCTCGCGGTGGCCGACCGTGCCGCCGTGCTGGTGGAAGGCCGCGAGCGCATCGTCGCCCCGACGGCCGAGCTGCGCGCCGATGCGCGCATGGCCGAGCTCTACCTGGGCCGGCACGCCCTGCGCCCGCCCATTGCAGCCGCGGCATCCGCGAGCCAGGAGGCGTAGGTGCTGCAGATCCTGGCCGATGGCCTCGTGATCGGATCGGTGGTGTCGCTGGGTGCGATCGGCCTGAGCCTGAGCTTCTCGATCCTGCGCTTTTCCAACTTCGGCCATGGCGAGCTGCTCGCCTGGGGCGCCTACGCAGCCTTCACGGCGCTGGCCTTCTTCTCGGCCGTCGCGGGCGGCGGGCAGCCCATCCCGCCCTTTTCCTTCGGCTGGCCGCTGATGGCCGCGCTCGCAGCGGCGGCGGCCTTCGTGTGCCTGCTGTCGCTGGTGCTCGACGGCCTGCTCTTTCGCCGCCTTCGTGAGCAGGGAGCCATCACGCTCATCATCGCCAGCTTTGGCGCGGCGCTGGCCCTGCGCAACCTGCTGCTGTTTCTCTATGGCGGCGTCCCGCAGTACTACTCGCAGGAGCTGCAGATCGCGGTCAACCTCGTGCCGCGCAACGTCTGGGGCGGCATGCGCATCACGCCCGACCAGATGTTCGTGCTCGGCCTGACGCTCGTCACGGTGGTCGCGGTGCACGTGTTCCTGGCGCGCAGCACGCTCGGCCGTGCGATGCGGGCCACCTCGATGAACCCGCAGCTCGCCCGCGTGTGCGGCATCGACCCGCAGCGCATCCTGCGCGCCACCTGGATCATCGGGGGGGTGCTCGCCGCCGTGGCGGGCGTCTTTGCCGGGCTCACGGTGCAACTGCGCCCGACCCTCGGCCTGGACCTGCTGCTGCCGCTCTTTGCGGCCGTCATCCTCGGCGGCATCGGCTCGGTGTGGGGGGCGGTGATCGGCGGCCTGATCATCGGCCTGGCCGAGAGCGTCGCGGTGCACGTGGTGGGGGCGGAGTACCGGGCGGCGGCCGCCTTCTTCGTGCTCATTGCCGTGCTGCTGGTGCGCCCCACGGGGCTCTTTGCGGAGAAGTCATGATCGAGGGCTGGCTCTCCTACGGCAGCTTCTTCCTCGTCTTCGCGAGCACCTACGCGATCATCGTGCTGGGGCTGAACCTGCAATGGGGCTACACCGGGCTCTTCAACGTGGGCGTGGCCGGCTTCGTCGCGGTGGGGGCCTACACCTCGGCCATCCTCACCACACCCGAGACGGCCGATCGCATCGGCGGCTTCGCCTGGCCGGTGGCCGCGGGATGGCTGGCGGCCATGGTCGCATCGGGCCTGGCGGGCCTGCTCGTGGGGGTCCTCACGCTGCGGCTGCGCCACGACTACCTCGCCATCACCACCTTCGGCGTGGCCGTGACGATCCAGCTCCTGGCCACCAACCTGCAGGCCTTGACCGGCGGCACCTTCGGCATCCAGTTCATCCCCAAGCCGCTGCAAGGCTGGCTCGGCACCGGCACGGCATGGAACGCCGCCTACCTCGCTCTCGTGCTTGCCCTGCTGGGGCTGGCCTGGTGGGCGCTCGAAACGCTCGTGCGCAGCCCGTGGGGCCGCGTGCTGCGCGCGATCCGCGAGGACGAGGTGGCAGCCGAGTCGCTGGGCAAGCGTGCCTTCGCCTACCGGTTGCAGAGCTTCGTCATCGGCAGCGCTCTCATGGGGCTCGGGGGCGCCGTCTACGCCCACTTCGTCGGCTACATCGCGCCGGAGGACTTCCTGCCCATCCTCACCTTCCAGCTGTGGGCGATGCTGATCGTGGGCGGGTCGGGGCGCAACCTGGGCGCGATCCTCGGCGCCTACGTGGTGTGGGGCTTCTGGGCCGTGGCCGGAGGGGCCCTGCGGGGCATCGTCCCGCAGGCCGAGCAGGCGAGGGCGGCCGCCTTGCAGGTGGTGCTGATCGGCGTGCTCATCGCGCTCGTGCTGGTGCTGCGCCCGCGCGGGCTGTTGGGCGAGCAGGTGGGTGTGTCGCGCGCGGCTGCGGACAAGGCCTGATCTCTCGCTCTGCGCGGCTGCGCCTGCAGCCTCCTGATCGGTCGCGGCTGCGCCCGAGGCCTGTCAGAACGGCGCGTCTTCGCCCTTGGGTCCGGGCGGCTGCACCTTGCGCAGCCGCCGTGCAGGCGTTGCAGCGGCGGGCGTGGCCGTCTCCGGCGTGCTGCCCGCGGCCGAGGCCAGGAATGCCGAGGTGGCGTCTGGCGCGTGCGCATCGGCTTGCGGTGCGGCAGTGCCTTCCGCTGCAGGGGCCGTCTCGGTGGGCACGATCACACGCGAGTAGGGCGCCAGCGTCTGCACGAGCTGCGCGTAGATGCGCGGGTTGCCCGCGATCACCTCGCGCTGGTGCAGGAAGTCGGCTTCGCCCGTGAAGTTGCCGACCAGGCCGCCCGCCTCGGTGACGATGAGCGAGCCGGCGGCGACGTCCCAGGGCTGCAGGCCGGTCTCGAAGAAGCCGTCGTACCAGCCGGCGGCCACGTAGCACAGGTCCAGGGCGGCAGCTCCCGGGCGCCGCACCCCGGCGCAGTGCTGCATCACTTCCTCGAACATCTTCAGGTAGCGCTTGAAGTTGTCGCCCTTGCGGAAGGGAAAGCCCGTGCCGATCAGCGCATCGGACATGCGCACCCGCTTGGACACGCGCAGCCGCCGATCGTTGAGGTAGGCCCCGCGCCCCTTGCTCGCGAGAAAGAGGTCGTTGCGGGCGGGGTCATAGACCACCGCCTGCTCGATGCGGCCGCGAAAGGCCAGCGCGATCGACACCGCATAGACCGGCAGGCCGTGAATGAAGTTGGTGGTGCCGTCCAGCGGATCGATGATCCACAGGTATTCGCTGTGGCGCGCGCCGCGCGTGCGACCGGACTCCTCGGCGAGGATGCCATGCCCCGGATAGGCCTCCAGCAGCGTGGAGATGATCGCCTCCTCGGCCGCGCGGTCCACCTCGGTGACGAAGTCGTTCGTGCCCTTGGTGGCGATCTTGAGCACGTCGAGGTCGAGTGCCGCGCGGTTGATGATCGCCCCCGCCGCCCGCGCTGCGCGCACGGCGATGTTGAGCATGGGATGCAGGGTGGGCGACATCGGGGGCGGGTGGCAGTGGCAAGGAGCGGCGGTCCACAATCGCGAGGCCGTCAGGGGCGACAGCGCGCAGATCCGCAGAACCCCTGATTCTACCGCCCGTCACTCCCGCGCCGCCGTGCCAGACACCCCCCACACCGCTGCAGCAGCCGCTGACCGTACGCGCTTCATCCTCGTGGGCACGAGCCATGGGGGCAACGTCGGCGCGGCTGCGCGCGCGATGAAGGTCATGGGCTTCTCAGACCTGGTGCTCGTGGCGCCGCGCTTTGCCGACGTGCTCGAGCGCCCGGAGACGGCAGCCTTCGCCAGTGGCGCCACCGATGTGCTCGGGCGCGCACGCATCGTGTCGAGCCTGGCCGAGGCGCTGGAGGGTGTGACCTTTGCCTGTGCCACGGCCATGACCCCGCGCGACTTCGGTCCGCCCACCTGGGCCCCGCGCGAGGGGCTGCCGCCCCTGGCGGCCCAGGGCCAGCGCATGGGCTTCGTCTTCGGCCCCGAGCGATACGGCCTGGCCAACGAGGACGTCTACCGCTGCCACGCCGTGCTCTCGATCCCGACCGACCCGGCCTATGGCTCGCTCAACCTGGCGCAGGCGGTGCAGCTCGTGGCCTACGAGTGGCGCCAGGCGCTGGGCGGCTACGCCGTGGTCAGCGCCACCCGGGCGCCGCAGTGGGCCGATGCGCAGGCCATCCAGGGCCTGCTGTCGCACTGGCAGCAGACGCTGCAGGCCATCGGCTACCTCGACCCGCGCGCCCCGGGCAAGCTGGTGCCGCGCCTGAACCAGCTGGCCAACCGCCTGCAGCTCACGCGCGAGGAGGTTCACATCCTGCGCGGCATTGCGCGCACAGCGGCCGCGCACGCGCCGCCCTACACTGCGCCTCCCGCTGCCACCCAGCAGCCCGAACCTTCCGAACCTGCCCCATGTTCTCCCGCCTGCGAGAAGACATCGCCTGCATCCGCGAGCGCGACCCGGCGGCGCGCTCCACCTGGGAAGTCCTGACCTGCTACCCGGGGCTCCATGCCCTGGTGCTGCACCGCTTCGCGCACGCCGCCTGGTGCCGCGGCTGGCGCTGGCTGGGCCGCTTTGTCTCGCACGTGGGGCGCCTGTTCACTGGCATCGAGATCCACCCGGGGGCCACGATCGGGCGGCGCGTCTTCATCGACCACGGCATGGGCGTGGTGATCGGCGAGACGGCCGAGGTGGGTGACGAGTGCACCATCTACCAGGGCGTGACCCTGGGCGGCACCTCGCTTTCCAAGGGCGCCAAGCGCCACCCCACGCTGGGCCGCGGCGTGATCGTCAGCGCCGGCGCCAAGGTGCTGGGCAGCTTCACGGTGGGTGACGGCGCACGCGTGGGCAGCAACGCCGTGGTGCTGCAGCCCGTCCCGCCCGGCGCCACGGCCGTTGGCATTCCGGCGCGCATCCTGCAGGCCTCCGCCGATGCGCAGCGCGAGGCTGCCGCCGCTCGCATGGGGTTTTCCGCCTACGGCGTGACGCAGGGCGACGACCCGGTGGCGCTGGCCATGAAGGGGTTGATCGACAATGCCTCGCTGCACGAGCACCAGATCGCGCTGCTGTGGGCGGCCATCGAGAAGCTCTCCGCGGCTGAGCCCGGCCGGGAGCCCACGCAGGGATGCGTGCCGCAGGGCGCGCAGACCACCGAGCGCTTCGACGCCGAGGGGCTGCAGCGCCTCGTGAAGTAGCGCGGCCGCGCCCGGCTCAGGCCGCGGGGAGGGGGCGCCGCGCCGACTTCGGCCGGAACGCGGCGCACACGGCGTCGTCCGTCTCGAGGTAAGGGCCGCCGATGAGGTCGATGCAGTAGGGCACGGCCGCAAAGATGCCGTGCACCGGCGGGCTTGCCTGGGGCAGGCCCTGCAGGGTCTCGGCGATCGACTTGGGCTGGCCAGGCAGGTTGATGACGAGTGCCCCCTTGCGGATCACCGCCACCTGGCGCGACAGGATCGCCGTGGGCACGAAGGCCAGGCTGATCTGGCGCATCTGCTCGCCGAATCCCGGCATCACCTTGTCGGCCACCGCCAGCGTCGCCTCGGGCGTCACGTCGCGCGGGGCCGGGCCGGTGCCCCCGGTGGTGAGCACCAGGTGGCAGCCGGCTTCGTCGACGAGCTCGCGCAGCGTGGCCTCGATGCGTGGCTGCTCGTCCGGGATCAGCCGTTCCTGCCACTCGACGGGATTGCGCAGCGCGCGCGAGAGCCACTCGCGCAGGGCCGGGATGCCCTGGTCGGCGTAGACGCCGCCGGAGGCGCGGTCGCTCACGGAGACCAGGCCGATGCGCACGGGCTCGAGGGTGCTCATGGTTGGGGCAGGCAGGATCGAATGAATCGAAAGAGTTCACGGTGGCCGCGAGCCTGGCGCAGCGGCTGGCCGGACGCGGCGGCCTCGCGGGCCTGGGCGCGCGCGGTGCGCACGAGCTGACGAAGCTGCTGCAGGTCGCTGTCGGGGTGCTCGCGCGCCCAGCGCGTCAGCGCATCGTCGTCGGCCAGCAGCTGTTCGCGCCAGGCTTCCGCCTGGTGCAGCAGCAGGCTGTCGCGTGCACCGCCCAGGCGGGCACTGGCGAGCGCCTCGCGCAGTGGCTCGGGGTCGACCCCGCGCATGAGCTTGCCGATGAACTGCATCTGGCGCCTGCGGCCCTCGTGCGAGCGCGTGTGGCGGTACTCGCGCATGGCCTCGTGCAGGTCCTCGGGCAACGGCAGCGCCTTGAAGGCGGCCTCGGGCAGGTCCACCAGCTCGGCGCCCAGGGCCTGCAGCTCGGAGGAGTCGCGCTTGCGCTGCGACTTGCTCGGGCGGCCATCCTCGTCGTGCGGGGCGTCGGCCTCGCGCGCGGGCGTGCGGCCAGGGGCAGGGCGTTGCGGCATCGGACGATGATAATCGGCACCCATGCGCCACCCCGTCACCGTCACCTCCGCAGTACCCGCCCGCCGCCGCGCCCGACCCGGCCTGACGGCGACAGCCTCTTCGCCGTCCCGGCAGGCCGGTCCCGCGCCGGAGGGCAGCGGGTTCGCCTACACCCGGGAGACCTTCCAGCAGATGATCGAGGACGTGCTCGTGCTGGCACGGGAGGCTGGCGCCACGGACGCCGCGGCCGAGGTCTCCGAGGGCGCGGGCCTGTCGGTGTCGGTGCGCAAGGGCGAGATCGAGAACGTCGAGCGCAACCGCGACAAGTCGCTGGGCGTGACCGTCTACGCCGGGCAGCGCCGTGGCGGCGCCAGCACCTCCGATTTCTCGCCCGCGGCGCTGCGCCGCACGGTGCAGGCCGCCTTCGACATCGCCCGCTACACCGCGGAAGATCCCGCAGCGGGCCTGCCCGACGCGCAGGATCTGGCCACGCCGGCCGAGGCGGCCCTCGATCTCGACCTGTTCCACCCCTGGGCGATCGACGCCGCCGCCGCGGCCGAACTGGCGCGCCGCTGCGAGCAGGCCGCCTTCGACACCGACCGCCGCATCACCAACTCCGAGGGGGCCGGTGCATCGGCCCAGCAGTCGCACTTCTGGGCCGGCAATTCGCGCGGATTCCGCGGCGGCTACGCCAGCTCGCGCCACGGCATCTCGGTGGCGCCCATCGCCGGGCGCGGCAAGAACATGCAGCGCGACAGCTGGTACACCTCGATGCGGGATGCCAACGACCTCGCAAGCCCCGAGGTCGTGGGCCGCTACGCAGCCGAGCGCACCCTTGCGCGGCTGCACGCCCGCCGCGTGCCCACGGCCGACGTGCCGGTGCTGTTCGAGGCTCCGCTTGCGGCCGGGCTTCTGGGCTCCTTCGTGCAGGCCGTCTCGGGCGGCTCGCTCTACCGCAGGTCGAGCTTCCTGGTGGACAGCCTGGGGCAGCCCGTGTTCGCGTCCCACCTCGACGTGCACGAGGATCCGCACGTGCGCAAGGGCAAGGGCAGCGGCGCCTTCGACGACGAAGGGGTGCGCACGCATGCCCGCTCCGTCGTCACTGGCGGCACCTTGGAGGGGTACTTCCTGGGCAGCTACTCCGCCCGCAAGCTCGGCATGCGCACGACCGGCAACGCCGGCGGCTCGCACAACCTGACCCTCTCGAGCCGGCTCACCCGCCCGGGCGACGATCTCGAGGCCATGCTGCGCAAGCTCGGAACGGGCCTCTTCGTCACCGAGCTGATGGGGCAGGGCGTCAACGGCGTGACCGGCGACTACTCGCGCGGGGCCAGCGGCTACTGGGTCCAGGGCGGGCGCATCGTGCACCCGGTGGAGGAGGTGACGATCGCAGGCAACCTGCGGGAGATGTTCCGCGCCATCGTCGCCGTGGGCGCCGACGTCTACACCTATGGGTCCAAGTCGGTCGGCTCGGTGCTGGTCGAGCGGATGAAGGTTGCCGGCGGCTGAACCGTACCCGCGGACCGCAAGCCCCTTTCGCTGCGGGGGAAAACCCCGGAGGGCCTAACAGGGCGCCCCGCCTAGAATGCCGCGCCTTTCCCGCAGGCAGCGGGTGGACTCAGCAGTTTCTCTCCTTCCTCCCAACTTCAGGAGTTCTTCGATGGAACGTCGTTCATTCGTCCACGGTGCCGGCCTGGCGGGTGTGCTCGCCGCTGGCGTCGCGCCTGCGGTGGTGCACGCGCAGGCCAACCTGCGCTGGCGCCTGACCTCCAGCTTCCCCAAGGTCCTCGACACCCTCTTCGGCGTG
>JBIIED010000004.1:0-37062 GCA_044237995.1 Rubrivivax sp.
CTGCCCGCGGCGTCGTGTCCCGCGACCCCGCGGGCCTGGTCACGCAGCGCGACCACATCCTCAAGCCCGACCTCGCCGCGCCGGGCCACCGCGTCCTGGGCGCGCTCGCGCAGGAACTCACGGGGCGCGCGTGGCTGCCCGCAAGACACCCCGCGCTCGTCCCCACACCCAACGGCGCCACCACGAGCGACCAGGTCATGGTGCTCAGCGGCACCTCGATCGCCGCACCCGTGGTGGCGGGTACGGTGGCGCTGATGCTGGAGGCGAATCCGGGTCTCACCCCGCCGCTCATCCGGGCCATCCTGCAGTACACGGCCGAGCCCACGGCCGGGCGCGAGAACCTGCTGGAGCAAGGCGCAGGGATGGTCAATGCCGACGGGGCCGTGCGCATCGCTCGGGCCATCCGCCCCAACCTGCGGGCTGACATCGAGGCCGGGCGGATCCTGCCGGGCACTGCGCTCCTCGCGACGGGCCAGGCGCTGCCGGCAGCCATCGCCCGCAACGTGCCCCAGGGCGGGCGGCCGTGGAGCCAGATCGTCTACGCCGGCGGCAACCACATCGTGACGGGCGACGCACTCTTCCAGCGCTACCACGAGGCCTGGGACCACCGCCTGGCCTGGAGCCCGAGCCTGCCGCCGCAGCGCGCGAACCTGGCCTTCTGGCCAGCTACTGCGACCACGGCAGGCACCACCTACCCCTCCACGATCACGGCCACGCGGCTGACCGGCGCCCGCGTGACCTACTTCGGCGCGGGCGTTTCCCTGGCCACGGGGCTGGCGTGCAGCACGGAGGCCCAGGTCACGATCGCGCCGGGCTCCAACCTGGCGCGCAACGGGCTGCAGGCGCCCGTCTGGGCGGTGGCCGACACCCTGCGCGCGAACCGCGTGGGCCTGCGCAACCACTGCACCGCCCTGGCACCACCTGCGAAGGCTGGCGTGGGATCTCTGTCGGCCCAGGGCATCGTGCTGGCCGAAGGCATCGTGCTGGCTGAAGGTATCGTCCTGGCCGAAGGCATCGTGCTCGCAGAGGGCATCGTGCTGGCTGAAGGCATCGTGCTGGCCGAAGGCATCGTGCTGGCCGAGGGGATCGTGCTGGCCGAAGGCATCGTCCTGGCCGAAAGCCTCAAGGGCCTCACCGAGTAGCGGCGCCCGGCGGGCGTGCCAAGATCGCATTCACGTGAGTGGCGTGAGACCCCCGCGGGTCTCCGCTACGCTACGGCTTCTCACGTCGATCGACCTTCACGACCCGCACCGCCATGCCCGCACATCCGCTCTCCGACTCCGACTCCGACTCCGACTCCGACTCCGCCTGCGCCTGCGCCTGCGCAGGCCGTACCCGCCGGCAGTCTCTGACCACCCTGGCTGCCACCGCACTGGCACTCCTGACTGGCGGCCTGGCCGTCACGCCCGCCGCTGCGCAGTCCGACTGGCCCGCTGCCGGCCGGACCATCCGCCTCATCGTGCCCTCGCCCGGCGGCAGCGGCACGGGCGACACGATCGCGCGCATCTTCGCGGAGGAGATGGCCAAGCGCCTGAAGACGACCTTCGTCGTGGACAACAAGCCCGGGGCCAATGGCAACGTCGGCGCCACCGCCGCTGCGCAGGCCGCGGGCGATGGCTACAACTTCCTGTTCTCCTGGGCCGGCACGCTTGCCGTGAACCAGGCGATGTACAAGCAGATGGGCTACGACTCGCAGCGCGACTTCCTGCCCATCGCCCTGCTGGCCGAGGTGCCCAACATCCTCGTCGTCACGAACGACCTGCCCGTGCGCGACCTCACGCAATTCAACGCCTACGTGAAGGCCAACCCTGGCAAGCTCAGCTACGGCTCCACCGGGATCGGCAGCAGCATGCACCTGGCCGGCGAGCTCTATTCCCGCGAGTACGGCTCGCAGATGGTGCACGTGCCCTTCTCCAACCCCGGCAACGCCACCACGAACCTCATCAGCGGCGAGCTGCAGCTGATGTTCCAGCTCATCCCCGGCATCGCCGCCCAGGTCAAGGCCGGGCGCGTGCGGGCCATCGGCGTCATGGCGCCGCAGCGCTCGCCTGCCCTGCCCGATGTGCCCACCATGGTCGAGCTGGGCGCGCCCAAGCTCATGTCCACCACCTGGTTCGCGCTGCTCGCCCCCAAGGGCACGCCCGCGCCTGTCATCGAGCGCATGAACGCTGCGGCCAACGAGGTCATCGCCGACCCCGCGGTGCGCAAGCGCCTCGTCGACATCGGTGCGAGCACGCTCGGCGGCACGCCCAAGCAGCTGGCCGACCACCTGGCCACCGAAATCGTCAAGTGGGGCCGCATCGTGAAGGAGGCCAACATCGAGGTGAAGTGAGGCCGGGGTGAGCATGCATCCGGGCCTTGCACCGGGGCTGGCCGCGCTCGAGCAGCGGCTGGCGTGGGAGCTCGCCGCGCTGCAGCTGCCCGCTCCACGCTGGACCCCCGCGCTCGAGCGAGACGGTGAGCCGGTGGCCGATGTGGCGATCATCGGCGCGGGCATGTCCGGGCTTGCGCTGCAGGCTGCGATGCAGCACCGCGGGCTGTCCGTCACGGTCTACGACGCCGCGCCAGAGGGCTTCGAAGGTCCGTGGGCCACCACGGCGCGGATGGAGACGCTGCGCTCGCCCAAGCAGCTCGCCGGCCCGGCGCTGGGCATCCCGTCTCTGACCTTTCGGGCCTGGTTCGAGGCCCAGTTCGGGCCGGCCGAGTGGGAAGCCCTGGACAAGATCCCGCGCCTGCAGTGGATGGACTACCTGCGCTGGTACCGCCGGGTGCTCGGCCTGCAGGTGCGCAACCGCAACCTCGTCACGGACATCTGGCCGCAGGCCGACCGCCTCGTGCGGCTGCGCATCCTGGGCCCGGACGGGAGCGCGCAGGTGCGCCACGCCCGGCGCCTCGTTCTGGCCACCGGGCGCGCGGGGCTCGGTGGCAGCTGGGTGCCCGATTGGGCTCACGCCCTGCCACGCACGCACTGGGCCCACTCCGCCGACGAGCTCGACCACACCCACCTGCGCGGCCTGCGTGTGGGCGTGGTGGGCGCCGGCGCCTCGGCCATGGACAGCGCCGCCACCGCGCTCGAGTGCGGTGCTGCTCGGGTCCACCTCCTCGTGCGCCGCCCCGACATCCCGCGCATCAACAAGGGCAAGGGCGCCGGCAGCCCTGGCTTCGTGCATGGGCATGGCCGCCTGAGCGACGACTGGAAGTGGCGCGTGCGGCACTACATCCATGCCCAGCAGGTGCCCCCGCCGCGCAACAGCACGCTGCGCGTGTCGCGCCACCCCAACGCCTTCTTCCATCTCGGCTGCGCCGTGCAGGGCGCGGCCTGGCAGGGTGGTGCGCTGCAGGTGCAAACCAGCGCCGGCCCGATCGAGCTCGACTTCCTCATCTTCGCCACCGGCTTTGCGGTGGACTGGGCGCAGCGCCCGATGCTGCGCCACCTCGCGCGGCATGTCCGCACCTGGGGCGAGCGCTTCGAGCCGCCTGCGGGCCTGGAGGATGCGGAGCTGCGCGCAAGCCCCGACCTCGGGCCCGACTTCGAGTTCCAGCCCAAGGCCGGGCAGGCCTGCCCGGGGCTCGAACGCATCCACTGCTTCACCTACCCCGCTGCGCTGTCCCTGGGCGTGATCACGGGCGACATCCCGGCCATCAGCGACGGCGCGCTGCGCCTGGCCACATCGATCGTGGGGCTGCTGTGGGCCGAGGACATCGAGCACCACTACGCCCGCATGCAGGCCTTCGCCGAGCCCGAGGTGTTCGGCGACGAATGGGTGGCCTCGCCGCTGCCCGCACAACTGGAACCCGCCAAGTGAGCCAGACGACTCCGACCTCCCCGACCTCCCAGGCCGCCGCCTCGCCTGCCGCCCCAGCCGATTCGGATGTGATCGACCGCGCCGCCGGCCTCGTGCCGGGCTCGCGCGTGCACGCTGCGCGGCGCTTCCGCAGCACGGCCCTCACGCACACACAGGCCAGCCACGACGCGCTGCTCTTCGACCCCGTGGAGGGCCTGACGAGCGCGGACCGCCTACGCGTGGCGGTGGCCGTGTGCGAGGCGGCCGCTGCGCAGAGCCTGCAGGCGCACTACCGCTCGTTGCTGGCGCAGGCCGCACCGGGCGAGGCAGGCGCCGCCTCGGCGCAGGCCCTCGCCGCCGCCCTCGACTGGGCACGCCTGCTCACCACCGACCCGCGCCGCGGCGACCGTGCAGCGCTGCAGCGCCTGCGCGAGGCGGGGCTCAGCGATCCTGCGATCGTGGCACTGGCCCAGCTCGTGGCCTTCCTGTCGTACCAGACGCGCGTGGTGGCCGGGCTGCGCGCGCTGGTGCAGGCGCCGGCAGCCGCATCAGCCGCCCCCGCGCAGCCCCCCGCCGTTGCACCGCCGGCCGCCGCCCACGCCGCGGGCCCGATCCGCATCAACGGCTTCACCAACGAGACGCTCCAGTGGCGCTCGTGGCTGCAGCCGCTGGAGCTGGCCCAGGCCACGCCCGAGCAGCTGGCCGTGCTCGACGAGAGCCACCCGCAGGCCCGCACCTCGGCCTACTACCTCACGCTCGTGCACCAGCCGCGCATGCTGCAGCACCGCTCCATCGCCTACAACGCGATCATGTACGCCACGGGTGGCCTGCCACGCGCGGAGCGCGAGCTCGGGGCGATGGTGGTGTCCGTCACCAACGGCTGCGTCTACTGCACCTCGGTGCACGCGCAGCGCTACGCGCAGCTCGCGCGCCGCACCGATACCGTCGAGCAGGTCTTCACCGACCCCGCCACCGCCGGCAGCACCCCGCGCGAACAGGCCATCGCGCACTTCGCCCGCGCCCTCACGCTGCGGCCGGACACGTTCCAGCCGGCCGACCTCGCCGAGCTCCAGGCTCAGGCGATGAGCGACACCGACATCATCGACCTGATGCACGCCTGCGCCATCTTCGGCTGGGCCAACCGCCTCATGCACAACCTCGGCGAGCCGGCGGCCGAGGCCGGCTGAAACTACCCTTCGCAGGAGATCCGCATGCGCAACGCCTGGGCCTTCCTCCTGGCTGCCGCCCTCGCTGCAACTGCACTGGCCTGGCACGGCGCGGTGCAGGCTTCCCCGGTCACAGCCGAGGAGCTCGGGCGCGTGACCTATCGAATCGAGGGTGAGACCGAGCGCTTGCGTATGCGGGGTGGCCGCTGGGAGGGGCCGCCGGCCGCACCCGGCTCGGCCACGATGCCGCGCGCACAGGTGCACACCGAACTCATCGCGCGCGGCGACCTCGACGGCGATGGTGCCGAAGAGGCCGTGGTGCTGCTCGAGCACGAGCCCGGCGGCAGCGGCAGCTTCCTGCACGTGGCCGTCGTGACGCGCCGCGAGGGCCGCCCCGTGATGCTCACCTCGCGCCTGGTGGGTGACCGCGTGCAGGTGCGCAGCCTGGCCGTGCGCGGGCGCGAGATCGTGCTCGAGGTGTTACGCGCCGGCCCGAGCGACGCCTCCTGCTGCCCGGGCGAGCTTGCCACGCTCTCCTGGACGGTGCAGCGCCGCCGCCTCGTGCCCACGGCTACCACGGCGCTGGCCGGACGCCTCACGCCCGCCGTGCTCGACGGCACCCGTTGGACGCTCACCCACTGGGCGGCGGGGGAGGCAGCCAAGCCGCCGCGCGCCATTGAGATCGAGATCGATTCCGGGCGCATCAGCGGCCACGCTGGCTGCAACCGATTCTTCGCCAGCCTCGCGGCCGAGGGCGACACGCCCGGCGCGATACGTGTGTCCCCGCCCGGCACCACCCGCATGGCCTGCGAGGGCGAGGCGATGCAGGCCGAGACCCGCTTCCTCGGCGCGCTGGGCGCGACCACGGGCTTCGGGTTCCGGATGGGCCGCCTCGTGCTCAGCGGCGGCCAGGGGCCTGGCGGGCTTGTGTTCGAGCGGCGTTAGGGCGCAAGGCGGCGAGGCGGCATGGCGCCAAGGCAACACCCCACAGCCGCTCAGCCCCGAGGCGTCGGCCATCCGCAACCCCTTCATCGCGCGCCCCATCGCCCGACCGCCGGAGGCCGACCCTGCGACGCTTCTCAAGGCGTGCCCAGCAGCCGGCCCAGAAAGGCCACGTCCTCGAAGGCGTTGCTGCCCGTGGGCCCGTTGCGCAGCACAGTCAGGCCGCGCGACGGGATGATGTAGAGCCGGTGGTCGTAGGCGCCGGCAGCCATCAAGGTGTCGGCAGGAATGCGCGGGTCGTCGAAGATCGGTTTGATCTCGCGGGTGTATTGGTTCTTGTTGTTGGCATCGATGACCCGCGCCAGCTCAGCGGGAACCGGCTGCTTGAGCCACCAGTAGAAGCCGTAGGCCGGGTGCGCAGCGGAGCCGGTGAACACCTGGTCGAAGTGCGTGCGCGACAGCAGAGGCTGCCCCGTCCACCTGCCAGCCATCGTCAGGCGGATGAACTCCCCGAACTTCGCCCAGTCCCGGGCCGTCACGTAGGCGCCTCCCGACAGCTGCGGGCGCCCGTCGGCGAAGTTGGTGGCCCAGCGCATCGAGGTCATCCCCAGTGGCCGGAAGAGCCTGCGGTCGAAATAGGCCTGCACCGTCTCGCCGCCCAGGCGGCGCTCCAGCGCCAGGCCGAAGATGTTGGGGTCGCCGCTGTAGACGAAGGTGCTGCCCGCCGCGTTGAGCACAGGCGCCTGGAGGTAGTCGAGCCAGCCAGACAGGTCGTTGAGCTCCTGCAGCCCGCTGCTCATCGTCAGCAGGTGTCGGTAGGTGATGCGCGACTTGGCAGTGTTGCCCTGCCACTCGATGAGCGCGCGCTGCGCGACCGGCTCGTCCAGGTCGAAGAGGCCGTCCGAGGCGGCAATGGCCCCCACCATCCCTGTGAAGCCCTTGGTGGCGCTGGCCAGCAGCTGGACGCGCTCGGGCGCGCCACCATTGGCGTAGGCCTCGTCCAGCACCTGCCCTTCGTGCATCACCAGGTGCGTCTGCCCGCCGCTGGCGAAGTTGTACTCACGCGCGGCCTGCAGGGCCTGTGCGCTGGGCGCGGCCGAGGCGGATGCGAAGGTCGCACGGAAGAAGGCCCACGCAATCTCCGCGAACTCGACATCCCGGTTCTGCACCCCAGTGAGATCGCTGGGCGCGACAAGCACCGTGCGGCTGGGCACCGTGTGCCCGGCGCCGTCCAGACGCCACCATTCGAGCGGGGCGGCGCCGGCGTACTGGAACCGGTTGGCCGGGCCGGCGTCGCCCTTTTCCGGGTCGACAACCGTCTGCACCGGCGCCACGGAACCCAGGCCGTTGACCGCGAGCCACTGGTCACGCGTGGCCTGGGCGCTGATCACCCGGCCCCGTGTGCAGGCCCCGCCCAGGTTGGCCACGCAGCCTCCGCCGTAGGGCATCTGCATGTCGGCGCTGCCGTGCGACAGCAGGATGGGAACAGGGCGAGAGGGCTGTGCGCTGCATTCGCCGGGCTTGGGGTTCAGGGGCAGGCTTCCGCCCGAACTTGCCACGGCCGCTACGCGCGACGCGCGCGTGACGGCGTAGGCCAGCGTCATCTGCGCGCCGTTGGAGCCCCCGGCCATGAAGACCCGCGAGGCCGGCAGCGAATATTGGTTGCGCAATCGGTCGATCAGGGCATCCAGGAAGGCCAGGTCATCGGCGCTGCTGGCGCCGAGGTTGTCGGCCCGGCAGTCGTTCCAGCCCGCGCTGCCGTCGGCAGCGGGCATCCCCCCTGGGTAGACCACCACGAAGCCCTCGCGGTCGGCCACGGTGCGAAACACCGACAGCGGGTGGCTGCCGAGGTTGGCCACGTCCAGGCCCGCCCCGCCCCCGCCGTGCAGCACCAGCACGACTGCCGCCGGGGCAGTCGTCACAGCAGGTGGCACGTGCACGCGGTACTCACGCGTGAGGCTGCCCACCGCGAGCGTGGCGCTGCTGAGCCCTGCCGGGTAGGGAGCCGTGGGAGCCGAAGGCGTCACCACGACAGGCGGTGTCTCCGCCGCCCCGCCTCCGCCCCCGCCTCCACAGCCTGCGAAGGCCAGGAGCAGGAAGATTGGAGCGAGCAAGGAAGCCAGCCTGGAGGGGAACTGCTCAGACTGCATCAGTGTCCTCCTCAGGCAGGAATCGGGAATCGTGCACAGGATAGTCAGGGTCCATGAAGCGCAGGCTTCGGGCTCGTGAAGAATTGCGTCTGGAACCCGCGGTTGCGGCAGCGCCCTCGAGCCAGCACCGGGCGTGCTCCACTTCCCCCGGGCCCATCACCCAGCACCACTCCTCCATGACCTCCCCCGCCTACACCTGGACCCCCGTCATCGTCACGCACGCCCTGCTGGCCGCCACGGCCGTGGTTCTGGGCGCGGGCCTGCTGCGCGGGCGCAAGGGCCACCTGCCCCACCGCGTCGCGGGCTGGATCTGGGTGGCCTGCATGGCCGGCGTGGCCGGCATCTCTTTTGCCATCCACGGGCCGAAGGGCTACTCCTGGATCCACGGGCTGTCGGTCTTCACGCTCTTCGCGCTGGCCCTCGGGGTGTGGTTTGCCCGCACCCACCGCGTCAAGGCCCATCGCGGGCAGATGATCGGCCTCTACGTCGGCGCGCTCGTCATCACCGGGCTCTTCACCTTGCTGCCGGGGCGGCTGATCGGCCACGCGCTGTGGGGCTGAGCGGGCGAAAGGCCTGCATGGCGCGCATCACCCGTCGAGCCGGTGAACCTCCACGCCGATCGCATAGGCACGAAACCCCGGCCCGCTGCGCAGCACGCGGATCTTGTTGACTGCCTGCCCCATCGCGACCGGCACCCACGTCTGTCCGCCGTCGCGGGTCTCGAAGCCGGTGGTCGTCGTACCCACCCAGCCCCGCTGCTCGTCGACGAAGCCCACACCGAACTGACGCACGCGCGCGTCGTCGACGAGCGGCAGCTCGCGCCATGATTCACCCCCGTCCGTGGTCTTGACGACCACGCGCCGGGTCTCGCCACGATCGTAGTTCTGCACCGTCGCGTACCCCACCTGGCGCGAGGGGAAGCTCATCTTCCAGCAGTTCTCGAACTTGCGGACGGACTGGTAGGCCTTCGTCCAGGTCGCGCCGCCATCGCGGGTGCGCAGGATCAGCGCGTGACCCTCCTCCGTGTCGCTCGAGGAGGCGGCGCAGACGAGCCCATTGCGGGCGTCGAAGAACTTCACGTCCAGGATCATCCCGGCCTGCTCGCGCAGGTCGATCACCTTCCAGGTCTCGCCGCCATCGACCGAGCGCAGCATCGTCGCCGGCCCGCCCACGCGGCCGGCGGCATGGATGACCGGCACCGCGCGTGTCTCGCCCTGGAAGATGCGGGTCTCGTGCACGACATCGATCCCGCAGATGCCCTTGACGATGTCGATCCCGGGCGCCTCCACCGGTGTCCACGTCACGCCGCCGTCGCGCGTGCGGTACAGCGGGCGCGTGTCGCTGACACCGGGGTAGTAATCGGTGCCCACGTTGCCGAGAAAACCGTTGCGCGCGTCGACGAAGCCCAGCGCCCGGATGAAGGTGCCGGGCTGCTCCCACACCCTTTCCCACGTCTGGCCGCCGTCGGTCGTGCGGTAGAGCTTGCCTGAGCCGTTTCCGTACCAGCCCATGTCGGGCGACACGAAGGAGATGTCGTCCTGCTTGCCCCGGAAGGGCTCGGTGGGCAGGCGCCGCCACGTGGGAGCCGGCGCTGCGCACACCTGGCCCGCCAGCGCCCAGGCAGGGCCCGCCAGCATCACTTGTCTGCGATCGACCATTGCTTCTATCTCCGATCCGCGTTCGCCTTCTAGGACCCCACCGCCACCAGGTTGTCGTCCGAGTTCCGGTCGATGCGCTTGTTGTAAGGGTCCACCCCCACGAAGGCCGGCTTGCGGTCCACGACGAGGGTGACCACCTGGGAGCCGCTGCGGATGCGCTGGCGCTGCATGCGCAGCACGTCGCTGGCCGCATAGCCGCGCTTGCCGGGCTCGGCGCTGAAGACGCCGACATCGAACTCCTCGTCCAGCGGCGCCTCCTTTTCCACGCCCTTGCCGTTGGCGTAGAGCTTGCGCGCCTGCACGGTGAAGCTCACGTCCCAGCGGCCGTCCGGGCGCTGCGTGGCCTTCGGGTCGCTGGCCTTCACGTCCAGCACCGTGATCTTCTCGAACAGGTCCGTGATCAGCGCCTCGTGCTGTGGCCCGGCCTCGCGCCGGATGTGGCGCAGCAGGTCCAGGCTGTTGGGGTACGGCGCCGGCTTGAACGCGTACTCGCGGATGAAACTGGCCAGCGCCCGGTTCACCGCCGGCGCCCCCACCACCTCCTTGAGCCACCACAGGGCGAGCGACCCCTTCTGGTAATGGATGTAGGCCTGGTTCTCCACCCGGGCCAGGGGCAGTTCCTCGAGCACCTCGCCCCCGCGCGAGCGCAGGTAGCGGTCGAGCTCGTACTTCAGGAAGCGGCGCATGTGCTCGGGGCCGTAGAGCTTCTCCATCACCAGGAGGGCCGAGTACTGCGACAGGCTCTCGATGATGAAGGCGCCGCCCTGCTGGCTGCTCGACACCACCTGGTGCCCCCACCACTGGTGCGCGATCTCGTGCGCCGTCACGTAGGTGACGACGTCGATCTTCTCCGGGTCCGCCAGCTTAGACAGGAAGCCGATGTTCTCGCTGTAGGGAATGGTGTTGGCAAAGCTCTGCGCGAAGTCCGCGTAGCTCGGGAACTCCAGGATTCGGGCCTGCCGGAACTGGTAGGGCGAGAAGGCCTCGGAGAAGAGCTGCAGCGAGACCTTCATCGCCTCGAGCATGCGCGCGACGTTGTACTCGTGCCCCGGGTGGTGGTAGACGGCCAGCTCGATGTCGCCGAGCTTGTCGCGCGCGATCGCGTAGCGGGCCGACTGGATGCTGAAGAAGTGCATGAGCGGCGCATCGGGCTTGAAGCGCACGGTGCGCCGCCCGTCGCGCGTGGTGTCGCTCACGACGTAGCCGGGGGCCACCGGCGTCTGGTCGGCGTCGGTGGTCACGGTGACGTCGGCTGTCACCCAGTCGCTGTCGTGCCGCAGGTCATGGCGGCTGCGGCCCGACTCGTCCTCGAGCGTGGGCGGGCGCAGGTCCGGCGGCAGGCCGTGCTTGCGGCGCTTGGAGCGGTCCTTCAGGAACGCGTCGCGCGTCAGACCGATGGCCGGGGTGATCTCGCCGTTGTTCAGGAAGGTGCCGTTGTCCACGATGCGCGTCAGCGGGCCCGAGTTCGGAAAGCCCCTCTCGTGCAGCACCGTCTGGAAGGCGAGCTCGCGTCGCTGCCCGGGGAGCATCGGCTCGGCCAGTGTGTAGATGCGGTAGCCCCAGTCGGCGTGCTCGGTCTTGAGCGTGGCCCCCGCAAAGCTCATGTGCTCGAGCTTGAGCGTGCGCGGCGTCATCAGGTGCAGCTCGCCGACGGGCACGCCGCTGCGGTTCTCCAGCACATAGGTGCCGCGGGTCACCGCCCTGGCCTCCCGCGGGAAGAGCTGCACATCCAGCGTCACGCCGATGATGCGCGGTTGCGGCACCGTCTCGTAGGGCAGCAGCGCCTTCTCCGCAGCAGCCGTCATCGCCTCGTCTTCGGGCTGCGTGAGGTAGGGGTTCAGGACGTTGGTGTTCCAGTAGATGAAGCCGCCCGTGCCGATGAAGACGAGGCCGGCCCCCAGCGCCAGCACGCCCGCCCCGCCGCGCAGCCGTGCGCGCGCCTGCGGCCAGCGCTGGCGCAGCGTGCCGCCCGGGCCGCGGCGCCAGAAGGCGTGCGCGGCCACCGCCAGCAGCACCGCAAACGCGCTCCAGTAGAGCTGGAACCAGGCCTGCCCGACCCAGAAGCGCGACATGCCGCTCATGTCCGACAGCGGCACCGGCGAGGTGCCGGCGTAGTGGTAGAGGTTGTGCTCGAAGCCGGCCGTGCTCAGCGCCGTGGTGGCCACCACGTACACCAGCATCACGCCCCAGCCGATGAACTTCTGCGGCACCAGCACCTGTACCAGCACCGAGAGCACCGCCACGTGCAGGGCCGTCACCACCGTGGGCCAGAGGTACCACCCCAGGTAGCCCAGCGGCTCCAGCCGCGCGTAGCCCTTGGCCAGCTGGATGGCCATGGCCGTGAACACCGCCACGAGCCCCGTGGCCACGAGCACCAGCGCGATCGCGCCGATCTTGGGCACCAGGTGCGTCCAGCCGGGTGCCGAGGTGGCGTCCACGATCTCGTGCATGCGGCGCTCGCGGTCGCGCCACACCAGCTCACCCCCGTAGTAGATGGCGATGATGATCGGCATGATGTTGAAGGCGCCCTGCAGGGCCTGCACCATCAGCCGCGTCACCGGGTAGCTTGGGCTGCCGTACCACTCGTTGGAAAACCAGGCCGAGCCGCCGGCGTTGATCAGGCCGATGAACAGCAGCACGAAGAAGGCGGGGCTGCGCATCACGAAGGCCATGTCGAAGCGTGCCAGCGCGGTGAACTGCGTCCAGCGCGTGGCAGCATCGGCGCGAGGCGCGGGCAGGCTCACGGGGCCGGCAGGTGCGGCGACGCGTTCCTCCTCCTTCGGCTTGCCTGCCGCCGCGGCCGCCGCCGGCTTGCCGCCCCGCTCCTCGAAGCGAAAGAGTGCGGCCGCCAGCGCGAACAGCGCCAGCCCCGCCGCGAACCAGATCAGCCGGTTGGCCAGCAGCAGGCCACTGAGCGGGGGCAGCAGCGTGTTGCGCTCCACGGCCGTCCAGTATTTCGTGGTGATCATGAAGGCCGACATCCCGAAGGGGTCGGTGAGCGCCGCGATGTCGTCGAAACGGGCATCGCGCAGCAGCTGCCGCGTGACGATGTACAGCACCAGCAGCAACATCGCGCCCACGTAGCTCCACATCATGGAGCGCGTGACCGTGGCCAGCGCGAAGAACGTGGCGCCCAGGATGAGCACGGTGGGCAGCCCCATGACGAAGAGCGCCCACAGGTAGTGGCTCAGCTGAAACGGGCCGACCCGCTCGGCGTCGAGCCAGGGCATGAAGGCGCCCACGGCGATGCCCAGCGGCACCGAGGCCAGCACGAGCAGCGCGGCGGCCACCGAGCCCAGGAAACGCCCGCCCAGGTAGGGCCACTTGGTCAGCCGCGTGCTGCGCAGGATGGGGGCAAAGCCTGTCTCGTCGTCGCGCAGCACCGTGCCGGCCACCAGCGCCACGATGATGAAGACCGAGAACAGGCTCATGATGCCCGTGGTCTGCAGGATGGCGTAGGGCGCGTTGATGTTCACGTTGCCCCGGGCCCCGATCTGGATCTGGTCGATCGTGGTGGCCCCGAAGGTGAGCAGGAAGAACAGGGCAAAGCCCACCCACAGCACGGGGCTGCGCAGTTGGTAGCGCCACTCGAAGGCGGCCACCGGCAGGAACAGGGAAGGCGTCTTCATCGGCCGGCCTCGCCTTCAGGCTGCCTGCTGGACGGGCTGCTGCGCGCGCAGCCGGTGCAGCGTGGTGAAGTAGACGTCCTCCAGCCCCGCCTCCACCGGTGTGAATCCCTCGCCTGGGCAGCGGCCCGCCTCGTCGGACAGCACGCGGATGACGGTGCGCCCGGCCTTGAGCCGCGTGGCAATCACGGCGTGGCGCGCCCGCGCCACCTCGAGCTCGGCCTTGTCGATGCCGGCCTGCCAGATGCGCCCGGCCAGCGCGGCGATGAGCTCGCCGGGCGTGCCGCTCTCCACGATGCGCCCCCCGGCCAGGATCGCCGTGCGTGGGCACAGGTCGGTCACGTCGTCGACGATGTGGGTGGAGAGGATCACCACCACCTGCTCGCCGATGGCCGACAGCAGGTTGTTGAAGCGGTTGCGCTCCTCCGGGTCCAGGCCGGCCGTGGGTTCGTCGACGATGATCAGGCGCGGGTTGCCGATGAGCGCCTGCGCGATGCCGAAGCGCTGGCGCATGCCGCCGGAGTAGCCGGCCACCGCCTTCTTGCGCACGTCCCAGAGGTTCACCTGGCGCAGCAGCGCCTGGACCGTGTCGCGCCTCTCGCCGCGCCCGGCGATGCCCTTGAGCACCGCCAGGTGGTCCAGCAGGTCCTCGGCCGACACGCGCGGGTAGACGCCGAAATCCTGCGGAAGGTAGCCAAGCGTGGCGCGCAGTGCCTCCGGTTGTGCCAGCACGTCGAGGTCCCCGAAGCGGATGCTGCCCGAGGTGGGCACCTGCAAGGTCGCCAGGCAGCGCATGAGGCTGCTCTTGCCGGCACCGTTCGGTCCGAGCAGCCCGAACATCCCGGCCGGGATGCAGAGGCTGACGGCGTCAAGTGCGCGCGTGCCGTTGGGGTAGGTGTGGGAGAGGTCCTGGATCTGGAGCATGGGGCCCAGGGTAACGCCGGCTCCGCCCCGCGTACAGCCCGCATCGACGGACGGCGTTCTGGCGCGGACGGACGGCTGTCTGTCGCGGACGAACGGCCGCCGGCGCCAACGGACGCGTCACGAGCACCCATGGCATCGCGTGCGGTCAAGGCCTTCCGTGCGCCCGGCAGAACGCCCAGATCCGCTCGGCCCCGTTGAAGCCCTGGATCGGCACGTTGCCCCCACGCGCCGGCCGCGTGCCCGGCCAGCCGTGGCCCCCGGCCGCGTCCACGATGGCCATCGTCACCGCCCCGCCAGGTGTGGCGGCGTAGGTGCGCGTCGTGAGCGTGGCCTGCACCTCCACGACGGGCGTGGCCACGCTGCGGTTGGACTGCACCCAGAAGGCCAGCGTCTGCTCCAGCGCCCTGTAGGGTGCAGCCTGCGCCTGGCGCACGATCGGGTTGCGGCTCATGCCGCCTTCAATCGGCACCTCGTCGTCCGCCTCCCCGTTGATGAGCAGGATCGGCAGCGGCCGCACGGGCTTGTCCTCGAAGCTGAACATGGCGCCCACCACTGGCGCAATCGCCGCCAGGCGCTGCGCGCGCCGCGTGGCGTAGACGAGCGTCATCATGGCGCCGTTGGAGCCGCCGGTCATGCACACGCGTGCGGGGTCAGCACCGTGCCGCTCCACGAGCGCATCGATGAGCGTATCCAGGAAGGCGATGTCGTCGGCGTGCCCCACCTGACGGCGCTGCAGGTAGCCCGTGTTCCAGGCGTGCATACCTGCGCGCCCCCAGGGCGTGCCCTCGGGGTAGACGACCGTGAAACCCTCGCGCTGCGCCACCTCGTCGAAGCCGGTGCGGCGGCGCTGCTCGTCCGCACTGCCCGCTCCGCCATGCAGCACCAGCACCACGGGCTGACGCTGACCCTGCGGCGGCGCGTTCACGACGATCGCGCGGCGCTCCACGCCGGCGACCGACAGGCGAAGATCGGAGGCCGAGGCCGGACCGGAACCGCTCAGGCCCAGCCAGGTTGCCAGGAGGCAGGCAAGCAGAAGGTGTGTACGCATGCTTTCAGCCGGATCGACCGGACGGGCGGGGTTCGACGTACGAATGCGGGCCGTTCACCGATTCTCACCCCGGCGACCGGCGGCGTCCATTCAGCGCAGGACCACCCGCAGCAAGACACCGCGACGCAGCGGCCCCGGCCATGGCATGGGAGACGCTCGAGGGCCTCAAGTCAATGATGGTGAGGCATCGTGGCCGGCGCCACAGGCGTTCCGCAGCGCTTCGACTCGCGCTTTACGCAGTTCGATGACCTCGATCGCCTGCTCGCCCAACTTTCGATCCAGGAAAGCCACCGGTAAGTCGGCTTCCATGAGGATTGAGCTCGTGGCGGCGCAGCAGCAGCCACCCCGTCGGTGCCCTCTTCCAAGAGCCTTCGGGCAACAAGCCAAGGAATTCAGCATGCTCAGACTCATCCGCCGAGCCCTCTTCGGGCTGTTCGCCGCCACCTCGCTGACCACTGCGCAGGCAGCGGAGCGCCCGTGGTATCTCACCCTCGACACCGGCACCACACGCGCAAGCGACCCGACCTTCGCTGGGGGACGGCTGACGACGCGCCAGGGCCCTGCCTATGGCGGCGCCATCGGTCGCCACATCGGCCCCAACTGGCGCTTCGAAGCGGGCTTGATGTACCGCAACAACCCCGTCCGGCAGGTCGGAAGCCCGGGATTCGACCAGCGGCCCAGGGATGCCGACTGGGCCTCGCTCTTCGTGACCGCCAACGCGCTGTACGACTTCGACGGGTTCGCGCTCGGCAAGGCGACCGTCCGGCCGTATGTGGGCCTGGGAGTGGGAATCGCTCAGGAAGTCGATACCGACCTCAGCGTCGGCGGAATCGCGCGCGAGTATTCTGGATCCGGCCGTGCGCGTCAGCTCATGGCCGGCCTGCGATGGGCCTACGGAAGCCCCTGGGTCGCCGACATCGGAATCGCTGTGGCCGATGCCGGGACCGTGCGTCTCGATGCCACCGCTGGCGGCGCGAGCTTCAACGCCAGGTACCGAGCCACGACCATGATCGCGCGGATCGGTTATCGCTTCTGAGGGCGGCGAATCACGACATGTCAGCCCACACCCTGCTGTACGCTGCCGAAAATGAACCGCATTCTCTTGGTCGAAGACCACTCGGACATGCGTGAACTCGTGGCGCACGAGTTGCGTCGCGCAGGCATCGCGGCTGACGCCGTGGCGCGGCTAAACGAGGCCGACGCCTGCTTGGCCCAGGTGCGCTACGCCGCGCTGGTGTTGGACCGCGGCTTGCCTGATGGCGACGCGCTTCCCTGGCTGCAGCGCCTGCGCGGCCGGCAGGTGCTGCTGCCCTGCCTCCTGCTCACAGCGCGCGATGCCCTGCACGACCGCGTCGATGGCCTGGAGGCGGGTGCAGATGACTACCTGGCCAAGCCCTTCGAACGCGATGAGCTGGTCGCCCGTGTGCGTGCCTTGCTGCGACGGCAGAGCGCCTGGGTCGCCAGCGCGCCGAGGTGGGCCGGGCTCGTTATCGACCCCATCGGTGCTCGCCTGAGTCATGGACGGACGAGCGTGAACCTGGCGCCCAGCGAATTGCAACTGATGCTTGTGCTGGTGCGAGCTGAAGGCCAGACGGTGCGCCGCAGTGCGCTGGAGGCGGCAGCCTGGGGCCTGACCGAGACAGTGACACCCAACGCGCTGGACGTAGCCCTGCACCGGCTTCGCCGCAAGCTCGAGCTGCTGGGAAGCCAGGTGCGCCTGTCCAACACCAAGGGCGTGGGCTACTCGCTCGAACGAGCAGCCGATGCCCCGGGAGAACCCCTTGGCTCTGCCGGGTGAACCCGCGCTTGTGCAGCGGGCCTTCTCGCCGCGCCGCACGCCAAGCCTGGCCCTGCGCCTGGCGCTGGGCTTCACCTTGGCGTTCGCCTCCATGGCACTGCTGGTGGTCGGCGTGCAAGCCGTGCTCATCGAGCGCTTCGGCCACCTCGCCACACGCATGAGCATGCAGGAGCAGGCCAACGACATCTTCGACGGCTTCGTGCTCGACACGCAGCAGCGCGTGGTCGGCGTCGTGCTCGAGCCTGACGATGCCGTGGGCTTCGACGACTTCTACGCCAACCTCAAGTTCCGCGTGCTCGACGGGTCGGGCCAGATCGTCGCCAGCAACGAGGCGGACCGCCGCTCCTTGCTGGCCGGCCGGGGCGTGAACGAACAGGCAGGGTTCTTCGGCGTGGTTCGACTCGACGGCCGGGACTTCTACGTCGGCGCCTGGCAGCGCGAAGTGCATGGGCGACCCTACCTGTTGCAGGTCGCGCGCAGCGACCGATTCGAATTGCTCGCCCGCGAGGCTCTCACCCCCGCCATCACCGAAACGGTCGCACTGCTGGGCACCTTGTCGGCACTGATCTTCGCGCTGGCTGGCGCCCTGGCCGTTCGGTCGGTGCTGCGACCCATCCGCACGGCCGAAGAGGCCGCGCGCAGCGTTGGCGGTCGCAACCTCGCGGCACGACTGCCCGAAGATGGCATGCCGGCCGAGATCCGTCCCCTTGTACAGGCGTTCAATGGCGTGCTGCAGCGGCTGGAGATGTCGTTCCAGGAGCAGGAGCGCTTCATCGCCAATGCAGCGCACGAGTTGAAGACACCGCTGGCGATGGCGCGGGCCCGTATCGAGGCCGGGTTCACCCGCGAGGAGGATCGCACCAGGGTGCTACTCGAGCTCGATGCCATGGGACGCCAGGTGCAGCAGCTGCTGCAATTGGCTCAGGTGGCCGACCCGCAAGCCCTGCGACGCTGCACCGTGCGGCCGCTGGAGGTGGCGCGCGAGGTCCTGGATCACCTGGCCTTCAAGGCAGAGCGGTCGGACGTCACCCTGCACCTGCAGGAACCCACTGCCGACGTGCAGATCGAGGCCGACGCCGGGGCACTGTTTGTGCTGCTGAAGAACCTGGTCGAAAACGCCCTCGACTTCTCGCCATCCGGCTCGGACGTCAAGGTCAGCCTCGGCGCGACCGGACTGAGCGTGCAAGACCATGGGCCAGGCGTGCTGGCCGAGCACCGGGCGCAGGTGTTCGAGCGCTTCTGGCGTGCACCAGGTCAGGCCCGGACGGGCGCGGGCCTGGGCCTGGCGCTCGTTCGCGAGATCGCCCTTGCCCACGGCTGGACCGTGAGTTGCGACGAAGCTCCTGGCGCAGGTGCCTTGTTTACCGTGCGCTGGACAGCATGAGAGCGCCATTCCACGCCGGGCGCGGCCCCAGCACGGCGCCAGGCCGGCGGCCGACCCGTCAACGGGTATCCGGGCCCGCTACCCCTCGCGCCTGAAGCCCTCGGCCGCCCGCATCAGCCGGCGCGTGTAATCGGCCTGCACGCGCGAGGCGGCGAGGTCGGCGGCGTCCACGCACTCCACCGCGCGGCCCTGGTGCATCACGAGCAGGCGCTGGCACAGGTGCGTGACCACCGCCAGGTCGTGGCTCACCATCAGGAAGGTCAGGCCCCGCTCCAGGCGCAGTTGCTCCAGCAGGTTGAGCACTTCGGCCTGTACCGAGGCGTCCAGCGCCGAAGTCGGCTCGTCGAGCAGCAGCACCTGCGGCTGCAGGATCAGGGCGCGGGCGATCGCCACGCGCTGGCGCTGCCCGCCCGAGAGCTGGTGCGGGTAGCGGAAGCGAAAGCCCGTGCCCAGACCCACGGCGTCGAGCACGGCGCGGATGCGCGGCTCGGCCTCGCCGATGCCGTGGATGGCCAGCGGCTCGGCCAGGATGCGGTCCACCGTCTGGCGCGGGTGCAGCGAGCCGTAGGGGTCCTGGAACACCATCTGCACCTGGCGCCGGAAGGCCATGGAGCCAGGCGCGGGAGGCGCGGCTGCATCGCCTGCCTCGCCTTGCAGCCTGATCCGGCCTTGGCTGGGTCGCGCCAGCCCGCAGATGGCGCGCAGCACCGTGCTCTTGCCCGAACCCGACTCGCCGACGATGCCAAAGCTCTCGCCCGGGGCCACGTCGAGGTCCAGGCCGTCGACGGCCACGAAGTCGCCGAAGCGCACCTGCAGCTGCTCCAGCCGCAGGCCGAGCGGGCGCGGGGCGGGAGCGCTCACCGCGCCCACTCCGCCTGCCGGTCCAGCGTGGGCAGCGGGTGCGTTGTACCGCCCAGTCGCGGCAGGCAGTTCAGCAGGCCCTGCGTGTAGGGGTGGCGCGCGCGCGGCAGCTCGGCGGCGCTGAGCTCCTCCAGCACGCGCCCGGCATACATCACGAGCACGCGGTCGCAGAAGGACGAGACCAGCCGCAGGTCGTGCGAGATGAAGATCAGGCCCATGCCGCGGTCGCGCACCAGGCGGTCCAGAATGCCCAGCACCTCGAGCTGCACCGTCACATCCAGGGCCGAGGTGGGTTCGTCGGCGATCAGGAGCTCCGGCCCCGCGATCAGCATCATCGCGATCATCGCGCGCTGGCCCATGCCGCCGGACACCTCGTGCGGGTACAGGCCGTAGACGCGCTTGGGGTCATCGATCTGCACCGCCGCCAGTGCCTGCAGTGCCTCTTCCCGCGCCGCACGCGCATCGCATGGCCGGTGCGCCTGCAGCGTCTCGACGATCTGCTCGCCAATCGTGAGCACGGGGTTGAGCGAATACTTCGGGTCCTGCAACACCATCGCGATGCGACGGCCGCGCAAGGCCCGCCGTGCCGGTGCCGGCATCGTCAGCAGCTCCTGCCCGCGAAAGGCCAGGCGCTGTGCAGCCACGCGCCCGCCTGGGGCCGTCAGCCCGAGCACCGCCCGCCCGGTCTGGCTCTTGCCCGAGCCCGATTCACCCACGATGCCCAGCCGCTCGCGCCCGAGCGTGAAGGAGACGCCGCGCACCACCTCCGTCCAGCCGCCCTCGCGCGCCGGGTAGGCCACGCGCAGGTCCTCGACCTGCAGCAGCGGCGCATCGGCACCGGTGGAGGCGGTGGCGGTGGCGGTACTGGAGGGGGTGACCCTGGCGTTCATCGCGTCGCCTTCGGGTCGAGCGCGTCGCGCAGCCCGTCGCCCAGCAGGTTGAAGGCCAGGCTCACGAGGAAGATCGCTGCGCCCGGCGCAGCGGCCACCCACCACTGGTCGAGCACGTACTGGCGCCCGCTGGAGATCATCGCGCCCCACTCGGGCGTGGGCGGCTGCGCGCCCAGGCCGAGGAAGCCCAGGCCGGCTGCGGTCAGGATGATGCCGGCCATGTCGAGCGTGACGCGCACGATCACCGAAGACAGGCACAGCGGCATCACGTGCCGCCACACGATGCGCCACGGGCCCGCACCCATCACGCGCACGGCCTCGATGTACTCAGCGCGGCGGATCGTGAGCGTCTCGGCCCGCGCGATGCGGGCATAGGGCGGCCAGGAGGTGATGGCGATGGCGATCACCGCGTTTTCAATGCCCGGGCCGAGCGCCGCCACGAAGGCCAGCGCCAGGATCAGCCGCGGAAAGGCCAGGAAGATGTCGGTGATGCGCATCAGCACGGCGTCGGTGCGCCCGCCGATGTAGCCCGACACGGTGCCCACCAGCAGCCCGATCGGCGCAGCCAGCACCGCCACCAGCACCACCACCATGAGCGTGATGCGCGTGCCGTGCGCGATGCGCGCCAGGATGTCTCGCCCCTGGTCGTCGGTGCCGAACCAGTGCGCGGCAGACGGTGGCTGCAGCCGCTGGTCGAGCACGCCGATGGTGGGCCCGGCCGGCGCGATGAGGTCGGCCAGCAGCGCCACGGCCACGAGGGCCAGGATGAGCGCCAGGCCCGCCAGCGCGAGCCGGTTGCGCGCGAACACGCGCCACACCGTGTAGGCCCGGCCCAGTGCGGCCTGGCGGCGCGATTGCGGGCGCTCCGACAGCAGCCAGGCTTGCCAACTACTCAGGGCCACGGCCGTCTCCCCGCGCCTGTCACGGTGGGCTCGCTCATGTCCGCTCCCGGGTGCGCGGATCCAGCGAGCGATACAGCAGGTCGCTCAGCAGGTTCAGCCCGATGAACACCGTGCCCACGACGATGGTGCCCCCGAGCACGGCGTTCATGTCGGCGTTCTGCAGCGAGTTCGTGATGTACAGGCCCAGGCCTGGCCAGGAGAACACGGTCTCGGTCAGGACCGAGCCCTCCAGCAGCCCGGCGTACGACAACGCCACGACGGTGGTCAGCGGCACCGCCGCGTTGCGAAGCGCATGGCGCCAGACGATGCGCGCCTCCGACAGCCCCTTGGCGCGCGCCGCCACCACGTACTCCTGCGCCAGCTCGTTGAGCATGAAGGAGCGCGTCATGCGGCTGATGTAGGCCAGTGAGAAGTACCCCAGCAGGCTGGCCGGCAGCACCAGGTGGCTGAAGGCGTTGCGCCAGGCCTCCCACTCGCCAGCCAGCGCCGCATCCACGAGCAGCACGCCCGTCACGCGCGTGACCGAGTACTCGTACGCGACGTCGATGCGGCCGGGTCCGCCCACCCAGTCGAGCTTGGCGTAGAAGAGCACGAGCGCCATCAGACCGAGCCAGAACACCGGCACCGAGTACCCCATGAGCCCCACCACGCGCACCAGGTGATCGACCCAGCCCCCCTGGCGCACGGCCGCCCAGACACCCAGCGGGATGCCCAGCCCCGCTCCGATCAGGATGCCGCAGGTGGCCAGCTCGAAGGTGGCGGGAAAGGTCTTGAGGATGTCCTGCCACACCGGCTGCGAGGTGAGCACCGAGGTGCCGAAGTCTCCCTGGAGCGCCTTGCCCACGTACATCGCGAACTGCACGGGCAGCGGCTCGTTCAGGCCGAGCTCCTCGCGCACGCGCTGCACCACGTGCTCGGGCGCACGTTCGCCCACGATGGCCAGGGCCGGATCGACCGGGATCACCCGGCCGATGAAGAAGGTGACGGCCAGCAGCCCGAGGTAGGTCAGCGCCACGGTCGCGAGCCATCGGCCCGCGGCGGCGAGGCGTCTGCGCATCAACGCTTGCTGACCTTGAACAGGTAGGTCTGGTCGGAGGTCGGCGCCACCTGCAGGCCCTCGACGTTGCGGCGCATGGCCGTCATCGCGATCTGCTGGTAGAGCATCACGAAGGGGCTGGTGCGACGGAACTCGGCCTGGATCTCGGCGTACATGCGTGCCCGGCGCGCGCCGTCACGCTCCATGGCCGCGGCGTCGGTCTTCTTCGTCAGCTCGGGGATGTCCCAGGCATTGCGCCAGGCCAGCGGCTTGGTCTTGGCGTCGTCGGCGTTGTCGGGATTGCGCGCGAAGGTGTCGGCGTTGGTGTGGGGGTCCCAGTAGTCGGCGCCCCACTGGCCGATGTAGATGTCGTGGCTGCGGGCGCGGTACTTGGTGAGCGTCTGGCGGCCGTCGCCGGGCAGGATCTCGAGCTGGATGCCCGCCTGGCGGAAGGTCTGCTGCATCGCCTCGGTCACGCCCTGGATGGGCTGCACCGTACGCATGTCGATCGTCACCTTGAAGCCGTTGGGGTGCCCAGCCTTGGCCAGCAGCGCCTTGGCGCGTGCCACATCGAGCTTGTAGGGGTTCTCGGTGGAGGCGCCGAACAGCCCCAGCGGCAGGAAGTTCTGGTGCACGATGGCGATGTTCTTGAGCAGCGTGCGGCCGAGCTGCTCGTAGTCCACCAGCCACTTGAAGGCCTCGCGCACCTCGGGCTTGGCCAGGATCGGGTTCTTCTGGTTCAGGCTGAAGTACGTGACATAGCCCTTGGGCGTGCCGCTGATGGCAATCTGCGGGTTGGAGGCCAACGCCTCCAGATCCTGGGGCGTGAGGTTGCGGGCGATGTCGACGTCGCCCTTTTCCAGCAGCAGGCGCTGCGTGGCCGATTCCTTCACATGGCGGTAGATCACGCGCGCCAGGCGGCTCTTCTCGCCGTGGTAGTTGTCGTTGCGCTCGAGCGTGACGATCTCGTTGGCGCGCCACTCGCGGATGCGCAGCGGCCCGGAGCCGGCGAAATTGGTCTTGAGCCAGGCGTGGCCCATGTCGCCGCCAGCCTCGCGCGACATCACGAGCTTCTTGTCCACCACGCCCGCCACGTTGGCCGTCAGGCAGTTGTAGACGAGCGTGGGTGCGTAGGTCTTGTCGGTCTCGATCGTCAGCGTCAGGGGCCCGGTCTGGCGCACCTTCTCGGCCACGTTGGCCTTGCTCAGGCCGAACTGCGTGAGGATGAAGGCGGGCGACTTGTCCAGCAGCACGGCTCGCTGCAGCGAGAACGCCACGTCCTCGGCCGTGAGCGCGTTGCCCGACGCAAAGCGCAGCCCGGGCTTGAGCGTGAAGGTGTAGGTGCGGCCATCGGCCGCGAGCGACCACTCGCGCGCCAGGTCGGGCACCAGCTTGGACGGATCGTTGACGTCGTAGCGCAGCAGCCGCTCGTAGCCGTTGCCCATCAGCTCGCCGGCCGAGAGCTCGAAGGCCTCGGCGGGGTCCAGCGAGATGATGTCGTCGAAGGCCGAGGCCATCACGAGCGTGTCGCGCGGGGTGGACGCCCGGGCAGACCAGGGAGAGGCAGCGGCGGCCACGGCGCACACCGAGCCCAGCGCCAGGGTGCGGCGCCGCATCGACAGGAGTTCAGACATGGAAGACCTTGAGCAGGAAACTTTTCACTGTAGTGAAGCCGAACGCTGCGACAGGACGGCGTTTTCCCGGGGCTGCGCCCCCGGTACCCCCCGCGCGCCTTCAGGCAACATCGACAGCGGGCGCGTTCCCTGGGCCCCGGGCGGCCGCGCTGCCCACACCTTTTGAGACGAAGGACCCGCCATGCAGCTGCACATCGGCAACAAGAACTATTCCTCCTGGTCCATGCGCCCGTGGGTGCTGATGCGCCAGGCCGGCATCCCCTTCGAGGAGGTGATGGTGCGCTTCGACGGCTTCTCTCCGCAGTCGCAGTTCAAGCAGCGCGTCGGCGCGCTCAACCCGGCTGGCAAGGTGCCCATCCTGGTGGACGGCGGCCTCGTGGTGTGGGACACGCTGGCCATCGCCGAGTACGTCGCCGAGCGCTTCCCCGAGCACCAGCTGTGGCCGCGCGAGCAAGCCGCGCGGGCCCGCGCCCGCAGCGTCTGCGCCGAGATGCACAGCGGTTTTTCTGCGCTGCGCAACGCCTGCCCGATGAACATCGA
This sequence comes from Rubrivivax sp., assembly GCA_044237995.1. Lineage (GTDB taxonomy): Bacteria > Pseudomonadota > Gammaproteobacteria > Burkholderiales > Burkholderiaceae_C > Rubrivivax. The sequence continues at coordinate 24,345 of JBIIED010000004.1, forward strand.
GGCGCAACTGCCCGAGATCGGTGCCATCGTCCTGCGCGACCACAGCGGCGTGCGCAGCGACCTGGAGCGCATCACGCAGATGTGGTCGGCACTGCTGCGCGAGCACGGCGGGCCCATGCTCTTTGGCGCCTTCAGCGTGGCCGATGCCTACTACGCGCCGGTGGTGATGAGGCTGCGCACCTACGCGCTGCCCGTACCCGAAGATGTCGCCGCCTACATGCAACGCGTGGTGGAGCTGCCCGGCGTGCAGGCCTGGGTCGACGAGGCGCTGAAGGAGCAGGATTTCCTCGACTTCGAGGAGCCGTATCGTGTCCGGCGGTGACCGAAGGGGTGCGAGCAGCCTCAGGCGTTCACGCTGAACGCTGAGCCGCCCGGATCGTCGCGCATCGCCGGGATGCAAGTGCGCCGGCCTGCATCAAGACCGCCACGCTCGATGACGCAGGTGGCCCGTTGCTCGCAGAACTGCACGCGTCCGATCTTCTTGCCGCGACCGCCTTCATGACATCGAAGTAGAGGTCGCACGGCACCCGCAGCCTGCGCAGCCAGACGCCGATCGTCTGCTCGCTCGCGGCGTGCCGCCTCGCCACGCCTGCCGCCGCCTCACGGTTCAGAGGGTCCGAAAGACCCGCTGCAGGTCAGCTCCGCATGGTCCGATCGAGAAGGCCTTGCGTGGCCGCAAGGTTGATACGACCGCTTGCATCGCTTGCCGCTTGCGACCCCGGTTTTCCGACATCTCTACCAGAATGAATTCGTCAGCAGATGGCACCCAAAGCGGTACATCGGCTGACGAAGAGAGTCTTTCCCCGATGGGGCAATCAATGGAGCTAGGCCATGGCAGCAGATTCGGCACTTGGGGGCGTTCTTCAGAAAAACGCAGACCATCTTCCCACCAAGACTCAGGAACTTCTGAAGACGGTACAGGTGAAGTTCCAGTCCAAGCCCGGTGCCGAGCATGCGGGTCAAGGCGGCAACGGCAGCAATGGAGCCGGCAACGGGGGAACGGGACATGACACGCTCACCGGTGGCCATGACACCATGGTGGGGGGCCATGACGCCGGCATCAGCGTCACCAAGCTCGGCGCCATGAAGCTGCCCGACCTGTCGGGGCTCAAGGCGGTCGGGGCGGTCGCCCCCGTGGGCCTGAGCGGCATTCCTTCGGCAGCTTCGGCCGCGGATTCCGTGATCGTCAAGGCCGCTCCGGCCGCGCAGGTCGACCTCACGCTCGTCGGCCAGTCGGTCGACGCGTTGACGAAGAAGATCACCAAGCTCGGCGGCGGCGGAGACTGATTCGGAGCAAGCCGTATCCACAGGCAAGGTGGCGCGCCCGTGCCGCCTTGCCGTCGGTGATGCCAATCCTGCTATCCCCGCGAGTTGCCCCGTGTCACTCCCGCTCAAGAGCGCCTCCTGTGAGGTGGTGGGCTATGTCGAGGTGGTCACGCCGTTTCGTATTGCCGGATGGGCGATGGACCTCAACTCTCCTGATATCGCTGTTGATCTGGCCCTTCGCATCGACGGGGAACCCGGCTCCACCTTTCGTCCGCAATTCGCCCGTCCCGCGCTGAACGAAAGTCTGGGCGCGAGCGCTGAGCAGATCGGGCTGGTCTGGTTCGAGATCACGCCTCCTGCGGCATTGGCCGACGGGCAAGAGCATCGTGTGGCCGTCATGTCTGTCGGAGATGGCGCCGTTCTTCCGGCCGTTGCCACGCAAGTCCGGCACGAAGAAAGACGCATGCCGTGGCCGCTTACCCGCCAGCCAGTGGCCGTTGCCTCACGCCGGCCCGCACCGCCCCACGTCTCGGTGGTGGTCCTGAACCGCAACGGCAGTGGCCTGCTCGACCAGCTCTTCACCACCTGGCGGGAGCACGACAAGTCGCCCTTCCCGGTGGAATGGATCGTCATCGACCACGATTCGTCGGACGACAGCCTGGAGCTGTTGGATCACTGGGCCAGGCACCTTGACCTGCGAGCCGTCGCCCTGGACCGCAATGACTCGTTTTCGGCCTCCTGCAACCTGGGCGCCTCGCTGGCAAACGCTCCGAACCTGCTCTTCATGAACAACGACATTCGTTGGTGCATGGATGCATTGCCGCAGATGCTGAACAGCCTGCGGGCGAACGGCGCGTGCGCCGTGGGCCTGAAACTGATCAAACCAAGCCTCGCGCACATCTCGGGTCACGAAGTGCAGCATCTGGGCGTGCGTTTCAAGCTGCGAGAGCAGGCCTATTGGCCTTACGAGGCCGGCATCGAACATCTCGACCGCGAAGCAGGCCACTGTGCGCAGCGCGTCCCCGCAGCCACCGCTGCCGTTCTGTTGGTGCGCAGCGAGGACTTCCGCCACGCGGGGGGGTTCCACACCGACTACTTCTATGGCTTCGAGGATGTCGAACTTTGTCTGCGGCTCGAGCGCGTCACGGGGCGGCCTGTGGTCTGCCGGAACGACCTGGCCGCAGTGCACCACCACGGCCACACCCGGCTCACCGGTCGCGAGCCGAGCATCATCGATCGGCTCATCCGAAATGAGGGCGTTCTCCAGCGACATGTCGGAGCGTGGCTCAAGCGCCAATGGTGGATCAGCCTGATCAACGGCGATCGCTCGTTGTGCAACGAGCCGCCTGTGATCGGCTTGGCGGGTGGCCGCCAATCGGCGGTCGGCAGTGGCAAGGCTCCCTCGGCCAGATTGGCGCACGCGATCTCGCAATCCTGCCCCCACGCTCGAATCCTGCTGCTGCCCCCTGCGCCTCAAGAACACGATCTGCGTGACATCCATGTGCTGATCGTCCTGGATCCGAGCGTCAACCTGCGCGCGGCCCGGCATCGGCGAGCCGACCTGGTGGTGTTGGCCTGGGCGGCCCGCGCTCCTGATGTGAAGAGGTGGGAGCAAGCCATCGAGGCGGGTGTTGCAGAGGCCTTCGACGCCTGCCTGAGCCGATCCCCTGCCGCCCAGCAGGCCGCCCAGGACGCCGGTTTTCCGACCTGCCGTTCAACGCCCGATGAGCCGCTGGGCTATGTGCTGACTGCCTGTCTGCCCTTGCGGCTGAGTGTGATGCCCGCTGCCCGCACAGCGGGCAGCCTGCGCGGGGCCGCAACTCTTGTGGCCGCACTGCGCGCTCAAGGCGCACTTGCCCACCTGCATGACGCCCGGCGGCCCCGCCTGGCGGAGGTCGTGCTTCACCTCGGGCGCGCCAGCGAACCCGTGCCGGGCAGCGTCAACCTTCTTTGCAGTTCCGGCGAACGAGAGGACACGGACCCGCGCCCCGGCTTTCGCGGCGTGCTGGATGACAAGCCCTCGCTGTCGGCGATACGCACGGTTTGGGAGAGCGTCGTTGGACCTCTTGTTTCTTCACCCTAACTTTCCAGGCCAGTTCCTGCGGATCGCGCAGGCTCTCGCGAAGGAGAGCGGCGTGCGGGTCTGGGGCATGGGAGACGAATCCTGGATCGGCACGCGGCCGGGGTTGCCCGGCGTAGAGGTGATCCGCTATCCCGCTGTAGCAGGTGCGCCAGAAGAAACCCACCCCTGGGTCCGCGGCTTCGAGCAGTCCGTGCGCCGCGGCATTGCCGTGATCGAGCGCCTGGCCGAGCTGAAGCGCGGCGGCTTCGAGCCCGATGTGATCGTGACCCATCCCGGCTGGGGCGACGCCCACTTCGTGCGTGACTACTTTCCCGGCGCGGACGTCATCGGCCTGTTCGAGTACTACTACCACCCACGCGGCGCGGATGTCGGCTTTGACCCGGAGTTTCCCACCGGTGTGGAGGACATCTTCCGGCTGCATGTCACGAACAGCGCGCAGCTGCTGGCGCTCGAAAGCTGCCACAGGGGCGTGTGCCCGACCCCTTGGCAGAAAGGTCTGTATCCGGCCGCCTATCAATCCAGGCTTCAGGTTCTGCATGAAGGCATCGACACCACGCGCGTCGCGATCCACGAGGGCGCCCGGTTCACCTTGCCGGACGGCCGGATGCTCAAGAGAGGCGACGAGGTGCTCACCTTTTCCAGCCGCTGCCTGGAGCCGTACCGGGGATTTCATCAATTCATGCGGTCGCTGCCGCGCATCCTGCGCGAGCGCCCTGAGGCCCAGGTTCTGGTGCTGGGGGAGAACTCGGCCCACTACGGGCCCAAGCCACCCGGCGCCGGCGGATGGAAAGAGGTCTATCAGGCCGAGCTGCGTGGCCAGGTGGAATGGAGCAGGGTTCACTTTCTCGGGGCCTTGCCCTACGACCAATACCTCAGCGTGCTGCAGGTCTCCAGCGCACACGTCTACCTGACCTATCCCTTCATCCTGTCCTGGTCGATGCTGGAGGCCATGTCGGCGGGATGTCTGCTGATCGCCTCGGACACGGGGCCCGTGCGCGATGTCGTCCAGCACGGCGAGAACGGCTTCCTGTTCGACTTCTTCGACACCTCGGCGCTCGCCCGCCTGGCCATCGAGGCGCTGTCCGATCCCAGGGCGCACGCCGTCATGGGCCAGCGCGCCCGCCAGACCATCGTCGACCGCTACGACTTCCGACAGGTTTCCCTGCCCCAGTACAAGGCCCTGATCGGCCTGACCTGACACCCACACCATGAGCAAGATCGACGGTCTTTTGACCACCGCGGCCGCGCGGATGGAATCCCTGGAATTCGGCTCCGCCATCGAAGCCTACCGGCGCATCCTCCAGCAGGTGCCGAACCAGGCCCCGGCACTGATGGGCCTGTCCATTGCGTACAACCGGGTGGGCCGATCGGCCGATGCCCTGCCGCTTCTCGGGCGCCTGTGGGCGGTTGCCAGCAAGAGCAGCAACGCACCGGGCAAGCTGTTCAAGGCGGCCGTCCTGGCCCAGGTCGGCTACGCCCAGCAACAGCTCGGGCAGTTCAGGCTGGCCCACGAGGCCTTCGAAAGTGCCTGCCAACTGATCCCGTCCGATGAACTGAAGGCCCGTCTGGCAGCGCTGGAGCCGTACGTCGACAGCCAGGACCCGCTCAAGCAGCTGATGCAGCACGCGCGCAACCTGGAGGCGTCGTCACAGCCGGACGAGGCCCTGAGGGCCTACCGTGCGGCCGCGCAACTGCAGCCCAACGATGTGAGCGTGCTGCAGGGCACCGCCTGGTTGCTGCGGCGCATGGGCCACGTCGACGAAGCCTTGCCCCTGCTGCAAAAGGCTCTGGTGCTCGCGCCCGACCGCCCCGAACTTCACAACGACATGGGCGTGCTGTTCCAGGACCGTGAGGACTTTGCCAAGGCCATCACGTTTCACAAGCGCGCGCTCAGGCTCGAGCCTGATTTCACGCCAGCGCTCATCAACATCGGCGTGGCCCAAAAGCGCCTGGGCCGCATCGAAGATGCCATCCAGGCCTACCAGGCGGCGCTCGCCATCGACGCGAACCTGCCCGAGGCCCACAACAACCTGGGCAACCTCTATCGCATCCAGGGCAAGCACGCCGAGGCCTTGCAGCACATCGAGCGCGCGCTGCAGTTGCGGCCCGACTACTCCGACGCGCAAGCCAATTGGGACGTGGCCGCCTCGCAGGCAGGGCAAGCCCCCTCCGGGACGCCGACCCGGGCCGGGAGCCTGTCGCGCGCCAAGCCCCAGCCGCTGCGGCCCGCGAAGAGCCTCAGCCGCAAGAAGAACCCTCCAACCCATGACACCCCCAAGCCATGCGTGCAGTGACGTCTCATCCCAAACCGCCGGTGCTGCGAGTGCCCGACCACGGTGATGCACAGCACGGGGCGATCGGTCTTGTGTCGGGAGACGAGGAACTGGCCGCCTTCAGCATCGACAGCGCCAAGGTCCGCGGTCGCAGGCGGCTGCAACTGGAAGGCTGGTCCATCGGCAGCTTGTCGTTCGCGCTCGAACTCGACGGAAGGCCCATCGGCCATGCGATCAGCCGCTGCAGCAGACCGGATGTCGCAGCAGCCCGCAGCGCACCTGAGGACGATGAGGGGCACGGATGGACGATCGTGTCGGCACCCGATGCTGCGACCACCGAAGGCGAGTGGACGCTCCACGTCACCGTCGACCATCCCGGGCAGGGCGCCACGCACGGCTTTCGCATCGTCGTCGATCCGGCAACGCCGCCCTCGGGTGCGCTCGATCCGATCCAGCCATTGGGGTTCGTCGAGGTGGCCAGTGCCTCCCCGGCGTCCGGCGAGGCCGTGGTCGTGGGTTGGGCGATCACACCTCAGGGCCAGCCCCTGTTCATCGAGCAAGGCGGCGTCCTGCATGAGCTCGAGGGGCCTGTCGTGCGCTTCTCGCGCCAGGACGTCTCGGATACGTACCGCGCATCGCATGGCGACCTGACCGCCAACGCCGGCTTCGTGCTGCGCGTGGATGAGCTTGCCGTGGGCCAGCCCGTCAGGCTCGTCACGAAGCGAGGCGACGAAATGATCGTCCTGGGCTCCACCCCGGTCAGCGCCTTGCCATCCGACCCCGTGGCCGCAGCCCGATGGCTGTTTGGCTTGCACACCCCGCGCCATCTGCTGGCGCAGCGCATGGCCAGCATCGACCTGCCCCTGCTCGACCCTCTGATCGCACTGCAGCGCTGCGGCCAGCAGTTGCAGCCGGTGGAAGTGCATCAACTGGGCCAGCCCGTGGCCCATCCGCAAGCCAGCATCATCGTGCCGCTGTACGGCCGGCTGGATTTCGTGGAGCACCAGCTCATCGAGTTCTCGCGCGACCCATGGATCAGCGCGCATGCCGAGGTCGTCTATGTGCTGGACGATCCCAGGCTGGTGGAGCCGTTCGCGCAGCAGGCCCATACCTGGCACCGGCTGTACCGCTTGCCCTTCAAGTGGGTGTGGGGTGGCACCAACCGCGGGTTTTCGGGTGCCAACAACCTCGGGGCGGCCAACAGCCGCGCACCGCTGCTGGCATTCCTCAACAGCGACGCCTTCCCGCAGCGGCCAGGTTGGCTGCAGACGCTGATCGCCGAACTGCAAGCCAACCCCAGTCTTGGCGCGGTGGCGCCGCGCCTGGTGTTCGCCGATGGCTCGATCCAGCACGCGGGCATGGAATTCACGCGCCGCGACGAGTGGGGCATCTGGATCAACCATCACCCGCGCATGGGGTTGGCCGCTTCGCTCGATCCACACACCCAAACCACCACCGTGCCCGCCATCACGGGCGCCTGCCTGGTGATCGAGCGCGACACCCTGGATGCCGCGGGCGCCTGGGACACCGGCTACCTCATTGGCGACTTCGAAGACTCCGACCTGTGCTTGAAGCTGCGTGCCAATGGCTTGCGCGTGGCCTACGTGCCCGGCGTGCAACTGACGCACCTGGAGCGGCAGAGCTTCAAGCTGCTGGGGCAGGACGACTTCCGGCAGAAGGTCGTGATCTACAACGCCGTGCGACACCAGGCCCGCTGGGCTGGCGCCCTGCGAGAACTCGGACAAGCCGCATGACCCGCTCTTCTACGCCCACCATGAGCAGCCCCCGCCGCAAGAAGGCGCGCTCTCCCGCGCCCACCCAGGCGGGCCCCGCCATCGTCCCGCCGGCCGGTCGCCACCGCATCCTGGTGATGGCGCATGCCCACCCGGATTTCAGCCTGGGTGGCGGCGAGATTGCGGCCTACAACCTGTTCAATGCCTACCGCCAGGACGCCGCCGTGCAGGATGCCTGGTTCCTGGCACGGGCCGACCGGGGCCGCGGCATCACGGGTCAGATCAGCCTGCGACGGCCCAACGAATACCTGTGGGAACAGGCCGTGCACGACTGGCACCGCATGAAGGCGCTGCACCAGGACTCGGTGGTCACCTGGTTTGCCGATCTCATTCGTGCACTCAAGCCGACGGTCGTGCACACCCACCACTACGCTCACCTGGGCCTGGAATACCTGCGGGTCATCAAGCAGGTTGACCCGAACATCCAGATATGGATGACGCTGCACGAGTACATGGCCATCTGCCGCAACCAGGGTCAGATGATCAAGACCGGCAGCTTCCGGCTGTGCGCCCGCTCCAGCCCCGACGACTGCTCGCGGTGCTTTCCAGACACCACGCCAGAGGATTTCTGGCTGCGCCAGCACTACTTCATGAGCCACTTCGAGGGGGTGGACCGATTCGTCTCGCCATCGGAGTTCTTGCGCCAGCGCTACATCGACTGGGGTCTGCACCCCGACAAGATCACCGTGATCGAGAACGGCCAGGCAGACGAGGAACCTCTGCCCCCGCGCCCCCTTGCCGCCGGTGAAAAGCGCAGTCGATTCGGGTTCTTCGGGCAGATCACGCCCTACAAAGGGTTGGATGTGGTGCTGCAGGCGCTGGCGTTGATGAAGGAGGAGGACGCCGCCAAGGTCGTCCTGGAGGTGCACGGCGCGAACCTGGAACTGCAGCCCGAGGAGTACCGCAACAAGGTGGAGCGGCTGCGCAAGCCGCTCATGGAGCGCGGTGTCGTGCAGTGGATGGGCCCCTACCAACCGCATGAGTTGCGCGGCCGCATGGCCGGCGTGGACTGGGTCGTGGTGCCCTCGATCTGGTGGGAGAACTCGCCGATGGTCATTCAAGAAGCGTTCGTGTGTGGCAGGCCGTTGCTCGTTTCAGATATCGGGGGCATGAAGGAAAAGGTCGTGCACGGCGTGAACGGATTCACCATCCCCGGCGGCAATACACACGAGTGGGCCAGTCGCATGAAAGAAATCGCTTCGAATCCCCAAAGCTGGAACAAGGCCAGAATCAATATATCAAAACCCATGACGCAGCGCATGATTGCAGCGGCTCACATCGCAGAACTTTCCGATTGATATGAAAGTCTTCGTTTTTGGCCTGAATGCACAGATCGAGGACTTTCAGTCCATCTCGACCACGCGACTCAATGAACTTGTGGGAGGCAATACCGGAAATCTCGCCTTTCATTATGCAATCGACAGGACCATTCAAATCGATGGGCCGACCGTGAGTTGGCATTCGAGCGACGAAGCCATCAAGGCCGCTGGGACCTCAATGATCATTCCTTGCGCAAATCAAGTCGGTGAGCATATGGACATGGCTGGCCTCGGGAATAAGTTCGCAGGCTTGTCCCAACACATGATTGCGATTGGTCTCGGCGCTCAGTCGTCCCTCGAGAGAACCATGCCGAATGTGCCGAAGGGTACGATTTCCTGGCTCCGCTCCATGGCAGAACGCTCCCCCACTGGGGGCCCCAATATCAGTGTCAGGGGGAATTTCACGTTCGAGGTGCTCGAGTATTTGGGGTTTGGGAAGAATTCCACCGTACTCGGCTGCCCGTCGCTTTTCATCGGCGACGAGTCTCAGATACGCGCCAGACTGCTGGAGAAGTCGCAGTCCAGGATAGACGTGATCAGCACGGTCGCAGGTCATTACAGATGGAAGCAGCTCCATGGCATCGAGAGAGCCTTGGCCAAGCTTGCGGCCAGCACCGCAGGAAAATACATCGCGCAATCTCCGCTGGAAATGCTCCAAAGTCACCGCGGGGAGCTAGATGGCCTTTCGCAGAGCGTCATCAATGAATTGATCGAGGCCTCATGCCCGGGAATGACACCGGGTGAATTCAAGAAATGGCTGAGTACACATGGCGATGTGTATTTCAGTGTCTGCTCGTGGATGGAGCATTATCGGCGAGTCGATGCAGTGATTGGACCCCGAATCCACGGAGTCATGCTGGCCCTGCAGGTTGGCACTCCGGCCGTCTGCATCGTGCACGATTCACGCACCCAGGAACTGTGTGAGCTGATGAAAGTCCCTCACATTTTCGCCAAGGACATCATCGGCGGATTTTCAAGGGAACAGGTTGAAGCGGCAGTCAAGGAGTTCAATATCGATGAATTCTTTGATAACCGAAGGAAGCTGGCCGAGCGATATATTGGTTTTCTGCGATGGAACGGCCTGGAACCTTCGGATCACCTCGAAAAGCAGGCCGTCCCGTGAAATCCAAGTTCTGCGCGCCCGCACGCATGAGGCGCGAACCCTATCGAGGTTGGGCTCGCCCTGGGCGCGTGGTAGCACAGCCGTCCGAAACCGAATCGGAAATCACATGAATCCCACCCAAACGCTTCTCGTCGACGGTGTTCAGTCCATGAGCGTGCAAAACGGCGTGGTCCGTCTGGAACTCGTACAGCTGCAACCCGACGGCAAGGCGGCACCCGTCATCCAGCTTCAGGTGCCGCAGCCCGCGGTGATCAAGCTGATCGAGGCGCTGCAGAACGCTGCGCGATGAGCGTTCAGACCGGGCTCGAGCGGGGCTCAGGGACGCCCGGACGACCGCGAGACATGGCGGGCTCGGCTCAACACAGGAAAGCTCCGGAACTGCGGGCCTGCCTGAGCAGCCTGGGGCCGTGGCTGGCCAAGGCCGAGGGGCTGTGCCTTGTCGCTGGCTTGCTGAGCTTGGCGCCCTTGGCGTTCATCATGCTGGTGTACGACCGCGTCGTCACCAGTCGCAACGCCGAGACCCTGGTGATGCTGGTGCTGCTGATGCTGCTGGTGTACGCAGTGGCCGAGGCCTGCGAGTGGGCGGCGTCCGAGACGCTTCGCGAGGCCGGCTCCATGCTGGAGCATCGCCTGGCCGTTCGCTGCTTCGGGCTGGTCTACACCCAGCGCCTGAGCAGCCCCGCTGCGAGCACCCTGCCGCTGAGCGATCTTCACCGGCTCAGCAACTTCATGGTCACGCCCCAGGCGACGGCCTTGTTGCAACTGCCGGTGGCCGGGGTCTGCCTGGCACTGATTGCCTGGTTGAGCCCGATGCTGTGCGCCTTTGCGCTCGCAGGCATGGTGCTGCAAAGCCTGCTCGCCTACCTCAACGAGCGCGCGACCCAGGCGCCGCTGCAGGAGGCCAACCGCCTGGCCAGCGGTGCCCAGCGCTACGCGGAGGAAGGTCTGCGCGCCGCCGAGGTGGTGCAAGCCCTGGGCATGGGGGCGGGGTTGCGTGCCCGTTGGGCCCAGGACCGCATGGCGGCGCTGGCCTTGCAGCAACAGGCCTCCGAGGCCTCGGGGCACATCCAGGCGGCAGCGCGCTGGGTCGCCAGCAACACCCTGGCGCTGATGATGGCGTTGGGGGCCTTGTTGATGATTCAGGGCGAGCTGGACGGGGGCCGCTCCGGCATCTTCATCGCCGCCTTGCTCAGTGCACGGGCCATGAGCCCGCTGCTGCAGCTGATCACGGGCTGGCGCAACGTGGTGAATGCGCGTGAGGCCTTTGCGCGCCTGACGCAGGCCCTGCATGACCACCCCCTCAAGGGTCGCACCATGTCGCTCCCGGCGCCCCAGGGCCACCTGAAGGTCGAGGCCCTGGTGGCGGGCGCCCCTACCGGCGGCGCGCCCATCTTGCGTGGAGTGGCCTTCGAGCTTCACCCCGGCCAGATCCTGGCCGTCATGGGCCACTCCGGCTCCGGCAAGAGCACCCTGGCGCGGCTGTTGATCGGCTTGTGGCCCGCGATGCAGGGCAAGGTGCGCCTGGACGGGGTGGACATCCACAGCTGGAACAAGGCTGAGCTGGGGCCGTTCGTGGGCTATGTGGGTCAGACGGTCGACCTGATCGAGGGCAGCGTGGCCGAGAACATCGCCCGGTTTGCAGAGCCCGACCCCGCCCTGGTGGAAGCCGCGGCGCGCGCCGTGGGCATCCACCACACCCTCACCGCACTGGCCCAGGGTTACGCCACGCCGGTGGGGCCCAACGGGGCGTTCCTGTCGGGCGGTCAACGGCAACGCGTGGCCCTGGCCCGCGCCCTGTACGGCCATCCACGCTTCGTGGTGCTCGACGAACCCAACGCCAGCCTGGACGAAGCCGGCGACCATGCCTTGCTGGACACCCTGCAAGCCCTCCGGCAGCGGGGCACGACCGTGGTGGTGGTGACGCACCGCCCCGGCATCCTCCAGGTGGCCGACCGCATGTTGTTGCTGCATGAGGGCGTGCAGCAGGCCTTTGGCACACCCCAGCAGGTGCTTGCCAGCATCAACCAGGCCCTGGCGGCGCAACACCAGGCGGATGCATCCGCATGAGCGGAACCCTCTGCACCCTGCGCGGCACGGTACTGGCCCACAAGGGCGAGTTCATGGCGGTGGGCATGTTCAGCCTGGTGACCAATGTGCTCATGTTGGTGCCAGCGCTCTTCATCATGCACATCACCGACAGCGTGCTGGTGAACCGCAACGAGGTGACGCTGCTGTTCCTCACCCTGGCGGCCGTGCTCATGTTCTGCATGGTGTCCGTGGCGGAGTGGAGCCGCAGCCGGGTGCTGGCGCGCATCAGCACGCGGCTCGACACCGAGCTGGCGGGGCCGCTGTTCGACAGCGCGTTCAGGGCGCGTCTGACTCAGACCGAGCCTGAGCCCGCTCGGGTACTCGCCGACCTGACCACGGTGAGGCAGTTCCTGACCGGCCACGCGATATTCGCCTTCTTCGACCTGCCCTGGACGCTGCTGTACCTGGGCGTTCTGTTTGCGCTGCACCCGGTGCTGGGATGGGGCTGCCTGGGCCTGGCCGTGATGCAGGCGTTGCTGACGCTGTGGAGCCAGCGTCGCGAGCGCGCCCCGCTGGCCCTGGTGGTCCAGGCGGAAACCGCTCAACGGGTGTTCACCGACAACAAGCTGCGCAACGTGGAGGTGGTGGAGGCCCTGGGCATGTTTCCGCAGCTGTGCTTTCGCTGGCTGCAGCGGCACTCTGCGTGGTTGAAGGCGCGCGCGGCGGCAGCCAGGCTGGCCCACTTCAACGAGGCCCTGAACGGATATGGCCGCCACATCCTGCACACCGGCGCGGTGGCCATAGCGGCCTGGCTGGTCACGCGCGGTGAACTC